>NZ_JBNJOH010000014.1:0-80188 GCF_050113735.1 Vibrio sp. TRT 2004
TCTAAAGATGACATCTAGGGTGCATAAAATACCTAATAATCAGTAAGATAATCAAAGATTAATTTACTGATTATTAGGATCATTACTTATCTGTCGTTTATACGTTACTAGCGTGCCATCGTTTTTAATCGCGGCTAATGCATATTGATTTGAGTAAAACTGATGATAAAAACGGGTAACTAGTGAAAGGAAGGATGATTCATGAAAGTAAGTAGAGCAGCCAAACTGCTCTACAGAAGGAGGAATTGAGGCGAATTAACCACCCGCTAACTTTACGGTGTAGCCTCTTTTTTCGAGGAACACTTTGATTTTTTCGCGAGCGTCGCCTTGAATCTCAATTTTTCCATCCTTAATGGAACCACCGCAGCCACAAACTTTTTTTAGCTCGGCAGCGAGTAGTTTTAACGGAGCATCGTCTAGATCTAGACCTGTTACGATTGAAACCCCTTTTCCTTTGCGACCTTTAGTTTGGCGCTCGATTCGAACGATACCATCGCCCTTTTCTCTTTCGGGCTTTTGAACTTCTGGTGTGATACGACCAACGTCAGTACTATATACAAGAGTCATATTATTTCTTCTGTAGCTGTTCCGCTTTCTGTTTGGCCAGCAAGTATGCCTCTATATGCTTCTGAATAGCAAGTTTTCCGCCTTTGATTAGGCGGCCATTGAAGAAGCAATACCATGAATTGGGTTCACCAGTATCATTCTTGATTGTAAAACCGTGGAAATTTTCTTGGGATGGTTTACCTGATCCTGCCTTTTTATTGGCGAGAGAACTAAACTCTTTTGGATCAATGATTGTTGCAGTGTCGCAAAACCAATCAATACTTTTCTTCACCGCCGCCATGCTTCCTGTCAGCAGATGATTTTTAATTTGAACTTGCCAAATATCTGTAGAGTTTCCAGCAGTTTTGAGGGTAAAGCCTCGATAAGTTGCAGCAGCCATAATCATTATTATCTTCTTATACAGTAAGTTTAATAATAATTGTAAATTGCTCATTTTCAAGTATATTTAGTACAAGTTTATTGGTTATAGTGCGTGATTATGAGGAAAACTGTTCGTGTCATCACAGATGAAGCATTAAAAAAGAACCTAGTTTTAAAGTTCTCTTCATGCGTTAGTTTAGACGATGTTGATGAGTTAACAGGGGGTAACTATGCACGTAACTCACTGTTAGCTATGCGCAAAGACTGGAACTTGTTTGTAGCATTCTGTGAAAATAAGCATGTATGTCCTCTTCCTGCTTCTGCCACTGCGGTCAGGTTATTCCTAGAGAAAGAATCAACGCATCGAAAGCTAGCAACGATAAAACGCTACAGTGTAACAATAAGCCTTATACACCGAATTCTTGCAGACAGTGATCCAACCTCTAGCGTCGCCGTTAGAACGGTACTATCGCAACTTCGTATCAATAAGAAGCAAGATGCTAAATCTACGACACCTTTTACACGCTGGCATCTAGACGAGCTTGCCGAGAAGTTAGCCCACTCTACTCAGCTAAGCCATATTCGGAATCTCGCTATCTATTTTGTGATGTTTGAGTGCATGTTAAAGCGTTCAGAGTTAAAGAAGCTCAATTTCCAAGATTTAGATTGCGCGGAAGAAAATATAGGCGTGGTTTTGGGTCAAAACCGGTATCCGTTATCATCTCAAGCAACGCAGTATATGAATAAGTGGCTGACATACCGAGGCCTTCATCAAGGTGCACTATTCAGCGCGATTGATAAACACGGCAATTTAAACAGCTCATCACTCGATGACTCTTCAATCTATCGCATACTGAGGGCTGCCAGCGATAAGCTGGGATTGGATCTACAGTTTTCGGGGCAGTCGCTTCGGGTGGGCGCTGTGGCAGAAATGGCCGCTCAAGGTGTTAAAGTAAAAGAAATTCAACACTTTGGTCGATGGCAAAGTGCTGCTATGCCCTATCAATATCTTGGCAACAGGACACAAGCAGCTGCTGAACGGTTAGCTTTTAAAAGCTTCAAACCTTGGAATTAAAGTGAACGACGCACACAATCGGCTAAGAAATTAGCGAACTTATGGCCATTGTTTTCAAGCATTTTAGGGAACATCGAAATAGGCGTCATTCCCGGGAAAGTATTAACCTCATTTAAGTAGATATTACCTTCCGGAGTGAGGAAAAAGTCGATACGTGATAAATGTCTTAGTCGCATCTGAGTAAATACTTTTTCTGAGCTAGAGCGAATCATCTCGAGCTGTTGTGAAGTTAAGTTGGATGCTTCAACTTCTGTTTTTGAATGGCTTGAAGCGCTGTACTTCTCTTCGTAGGTGTAGAAAGCATCTTCCGGTGCAATGACTTCGCCTGGTTTAGAAATATAAAGCTTACCTTGATATTCATACGCTGCGACTTCAAGTTCACGAGGCTTAACTGCTTGTTCGACCAACACTTGATCAGAATAACTAAACGCGTCGTTAAGCGCCTGCGGTAACTGTTCGATATTAGTTACCTTGTAACAACCAACCGAAGATCCTTGGCGAGCCGCTTTAACAAATACGCTGCCCCACTTTTCAAATGCTTCCTTACTCGCTTGGAATGCTTGTTCATTATTATCTGATAAAAAGATGTAAGGTGTGTTTGGGATGCCTAGCGCGTCGTACCATAGTTTTGACGTGATTTTATTAAAGCTGTTCGAACTTGCTTCAGGGCCGCAACCTAAATACGGAATGCCAGCCAACTCTAACATAGATTGGATATCGCCAGTCTCTCCAGGGAAGCCGTGGATGCACGGAACAATGAAATCAAGCTTAACCGAATCGTTATCCGTATTAATCGTTCCTGAGTTAGTGTCTAGATACGCAAGTTGACCGCTCTCGGTATACCATCCATCTGTTTTCATCTCGACACGAATAACCTTGAACTCTGGTGTAAGCTCGAGCTGAGATTGAATAAAGTTAGCGGAAACGAGTGACACTTCGTGCTCTGATGAGCCACCGCCACAAAGAAGTAGAATTGTCGTATTAGTCATTTAGTAGATCTTTCCGTGATACAACAGAGGGATTAGTTTAGCCATGATAATAAAAAGTACGCTAACTTACACGGTTTTAGGCCGTAAAAAGCAACAATAACGTTTGAATGACCATTAATTAAGCATGAAAAAAGGGGCTAGATGCCCCTTCTTGATTAATTTAGCTTGTTCAGTGTTGGATATTGCGAGTTCTTGATTTCGTCAATGCTCTTAACAAAAGGCTGAAGCGTACGGAATTCTTCAGGTAGTTCAGCTATTGCCGCTTTAGCATCGGTACGCGTTGCGTAATCACCGTAGAGCACAGTATACCATTTGGTACCGTTGACCACTTTATAGTTTTCCCAAATCGGCTGATTATCGCGAGGAAGTTTACGCGCAAAGTGATCCACTTTTGTTTGGGAACCTACCGCAACGACCTGAATCGTGAAACCATAGCGTGGGTTCATTGCTTGTTGTTTTGATGTCGGCGGGATAATTGCTACGGCTGGCTTAGTTTGTGGTTTAGTTTGAACCACTGGCTTCTCCATAGCCACGACATTGCTCTCAGTAATGTCTGCAGTCGCTCCTTGCTGTGTCACAACAGGCTGTTCAACCTTCGCTGCTTTGTATTCTTCACGATAGCTTTCTGAACTGACGTCAGTAACGTATTTGTTCGACACACATGCAGAAAGCACCATTGATAAGCCAACAATCGCAATTTTTTTCATGAAATTTTCAAATGCCTTAACTAGAAATTACTGTAAATCATGCCGTTAGATACGCTGAGAATCAACCCAACATTCTAATTATATATCAATACTCTGTGACATAAGGCACAAACTGAGCTGGAACCCAAGTGATCTGATTAAAACAACATCAAATCTTCCAAGCAATCACAGCCAAGGTTAGATAGGATATTCTTCATCGCCCGCTTTGGAGCATCCGTAATGAGTCACTTGAATCATCTTTTGAAACCTCGTTCTGTTGCCGTTATCGGCGCGTCAATTAAGCCGATGCGCGCTGGCAATATCGTGATGAAAAATCTATTACATGGTGGATTTGAAGGTGCAATCATGCCTGTCACACCGAAATATTCATCGGTTTGTGGTGTACTCGCCTACCCCACGATAGATGATCTACCAATCGTTCCTGATGTTGCGATTTTATGTACCCATGCGCGCTATAATCACCGGCTTTTTGAGCAAATGGCGCACAAAAAGGTAAAAATGGTCATTGTTCTCTCGGCCGATATGCATTTTGCCAACGACGAGGGTGTGAGTATCCAAGATGCCTGTTTGGAAATAGCAAAACAGAGTGGCATGCGAATCCTAGGCCCTAACAGCCTTGGACTAATCTTACCTTGGGCCAATTTTAATGCTTCCTTTTCGCCCGTAACTGCCAAACAAGGCAAAATCGCTTTTATTTCTCAGTCTGCGGCTATGTGCACAACAATACTCGACTGGGCTAATGACAAAAACATCGGATTTTCAGCGTTCATTTCACTTGGTAATGCGCTTGATATTGATTTTGCAGCCTTACTCGATCATTTGAGTACCGACACGCATACAGAAGCAATCTTGCTTTATGTCGATACCATTAAAGATGCACGGCGTTTTATGTCTGCCGCTCGTGCCGCATCACGCAACCGCAGGATCTTGGTGCTAAAAGGAGGAAAAACGTTAGCCGGACGTATCGCTGCAAGGGCCCATACTGGTGGCGACGATACGCTCGATATTATTTATGACTCAGCGATAAGACGTACTGGTATGCTACGAGTTAATAATTCGCACGAGTTATTCGCAGCGGTTGAAACTCTAACTCACTCTGTACCGCTACGGGGTGAACGTCTGGCCATTATCACTAATGGTGGTGGCCCCGCTATCATGGCGGTCGATACATTACTAGAGCGTGGCGGCCAACTTGCTGAGCTGTCTGAGGAAACCATAGAGAAACTCAGCACGATCTTGCCAGCCAGTTGGAGCCATAACAACCCAATTGATATGGTCGGTGATTCCGATCATACCCGCTACGTTGATACTCTTAATGCGCTGATGGATACCGACTGTGCCGATGCGATCTTAATCATGCACAGTCCGTCCGCTGTCGCCCAATCTGAGCAAACCGCCCTCGCTTTAGTTGAGGCGATTAAATCCCATCCAAGGCATAAACGCTTTAACTTCCTCACTAACTGGTCAGGCGAACTCACCGCAAAACCAGCAAGAGATATTTTTACTCAGGCGGGCATTCCTACATACCGCACTCCTGAAAGCGCGGTGGTTGCATTCATGCACCTTGTGGAATATAGGCGCAACCAAAAGCAGTTGATGGAAACTCCCACAACTGCCGAGCCAGTGCACGTGACCGAGATAAATGAAGCGAAAAAGTGGATTGAAGAAAAGCTACTGGACAAAAACACAGTATCTCTAGATACACACCAAATTGGGCCATTTTTACGCCACTTTAATTTTAACGTCCTGCCAACTTGGATAGCGTCAGATTCAAGCGAAGCCGTCCATGTCGCCGAGCAAATTGGTTACCCAGTTGCGGTCAAGCTTCGTTCTCCTGATATTGCACATAAGTCTGACGTTCAGGGGGTAATGCTCAATTTGCGTAACAGTGCCGAGGTAGCCAGTGCGGCTGAAGCCATACTCGATCGGACGAAGCTCTCGTACCCTTCAGCTAATATCCATGGTCTGTTAGTACAGGGGATGGCTAAACTGGCCGGCGGAGAAGAGATTCGAATTAAAGTCAAAACAGACGAAACCTTTGGTCCGGTCATTTTAATTGGTCAAGGCGGTTCTGAGTGGGATGAGTCGATAGACGCAGCCAGTGCCCTTCCTCCGCTCAACATGGCACTCGCTCGCTATTTGATCATCCGAGCGATCAAAAATGGCAAGATTCGACCTCAGAAACTTCCTGAGCCAATGGATATTCATGGATTGTCGGAGTTATTGGTAAGAATCTCTCAAATGGTGGTCGATTGCCCGCAAGTTCATGAGCTGGATATACATCCAGTACTGGCAAACGGCTCCAATTTTACCATCTTAGATGCAGACCTGATACTAGAGCGCTATGAAGGTGATGCTCAAGAGAGACTCGCTATCCGTCCTTATCCTGTCGAGTCGGAAGAACTCATCACCCTTAAAGATGGCGAAGAAGTATTACTACGACCAATACTTCCTGAAGATGAGCCCTATCATGCCGATTTTATTCACAACGTCTCTAAAGAAGATCTCTACAAGCGATTTTTCAGTGACGTCGGAGAGTTTAATCACGAGGCATTAGCAAACTTAACTCAAATCGATTACGACAGAGAGATGGCATTTGTAGCAGTCAGTCAGTCTCGTGAAGGTTGCCCTATTATCGGTGTTTCTCGAGCACTGATTAACCCAGAAAATACAGATGCTGAGTTCGCTATTTTGATTCGCTCAGATCTTAAAGGAAATGGTTTGGGCAAAGTACTGATGACCAAAGTGATAGAGTACTGCCGTAGTAAAGGCACCAAGCAGATGTCTGGGATGACAATGCCAACCAACCGCGGCATGCTAATGCTGGCACAAAAACTCGGCTTTAAACTCGATGTTCAGTTTGAGG
The DNA here is from genome assembly GCF_050113735.1 of Vibrio sp. TRT 2004. Taxonomy (NCBI): domain Bacteria; kingdom Pseudomonadati; phylum Pseudomonadota; class Gammaproteobacteria; order Vibrionales; family Vibrionaceae; genus Vibrio; species Vibrio sp. TRT 2004. The sequence continues at coordinate 6,565 of NZ_JBNJOH010000014.1, forward strand.
ACGGCATCGCCGACATGGTGTTACCACTCAATGATTAATATCAAGGGAGCGATTCTGCTCCCTTTGTTTTACATCTTTGCGTTTGCTTTCCAGTGTTTCATTAAGTATTGAATACACCAAGATTTTGCTTCGCCTATCTTATTGCGTTTCCATGCGAGGATAATCTCAATCGGCTGTGATTCAACATCGGTAATTGCCTTGAGTTCACCGCGTTCTATCATCGCTGTCGCAAGGGCTTTAGGTAAAGTACCTATGCCTAAGCCGGCTTTGAGCGCGTCAACCTTGGCGGCGAAATTGGTCACCGTCAAACGGGGCTGTCTCTGGATAATATTCACACTGATCGCCGGTTGTTCTCGAGCCGTATCAGCGATGGCGATGACGCGATATTTTTCACGCGCTTTGTCATCAAAATGGCCACTACGCTTGTGGACGTAATGATCCGTCGCAGCAACCCAAACCATTTCCATACTCCCAATCACTTCTGCTTTAACATCCTGAGGCAAGGTATCCATCTTTGGGCAAACGAGCAGATCGGCACGACCTGTATTGAGAGCCTCCCAACAGCCCGCAAGGATCTCCTCTTGCAACTTGATACGAGTGGAGCTTACGTTGCCAAGGTCGTTGACCATTTGGAAAAAGTTATTAACCGGAATAATGCCATCATAGGCGAGAGTGATATCGAGCTCCCACCCGTTTGCAAGCACGCTAGCATCATTGACAAGTTTTTCTGTCGCCGCAAGTATCGTACGGCCGCGTTCAAGGATCAGTTTACCTGCTTCGGTGAAGTTCGCTTTATGACCAGAACGGTCAAAGATCATAATGTCGAGATCTTGTTCCAACTTTTGGATCTGGTAGCTCAGCGATGACGGGGCGCGGTCTAGCTCGTTGGCGGCAGCTGCAAAACTGCCTCGTCGTTCGATAGCATCTAGTATATGCAATGCTTCAAGTGTGATTGGACTTTGCATGTTGTTGTGAGTCGCCTTTAAACTTGTTACCGACAAAGATTGTCTGATACGTTAGCACGTTATGGCTCTAGTATGCGCATTTAGATTAAAAAAGCCACCTCAAGAGGTGGCTGGTATGTCATTCGTTTCACTAGAAATTGTATTGACCGGAAATTCGCAATGAACGACCTGGTTGATACACTTGTGTCCAAGCTTGTCGGTAGTTTTCATCTGTTGCGTTAATCACAGCGAAATCAACCTTTAGTCCCGTAAGTCGCTCACTTGGCTCCCAAGACGCATAGAGGTCAACTAAGGTGTAATCTTGGTAAGGCCCTGTCGTATCATCGTTAGGTAGGCGCTCTTGATCGGCGACCAAGGTGACTTTCGTGCCAAGTTTGGTGTCATAGTCCCACAGTCCGTATTCAGCACTCGCAACCCATTTATCTGCTGGCATCGAAGATAGCCACTCTTGAGTATCGCTGTCTTTACCACGAGTCTGTCCATAAGAAAGTCCCAATTCAAGATTTGATACGGCATAGCTGGCCATTAACTCAAAGCCTTCAATACGAGCATTTTCGATGTTTTTCTGCGTACTTGTGCCACCACACGAAGTGCCTGACGCCATGATACATGAGATCATGCTCGCACGGTCAGGTACCGTTACATCAAGATTGATCAAATCTTCCACTTTGTTTCTAAATGCTGCCGCAGTAAATGACAGTTTGTCCTCGACAAAAACATTTTCAAAGTCGAACTGACCTTTAAGTTCAATGTTATGAGATTTTTCAGGATTTAGCTCAGGGTTAGGTACGAAGTCATTGGATGCTGGCCCCATAGAGAAGTGGGTACCAGACATAAACAGTTCTGATGTATTCGCCGCTCGGAATGCTTCATCGTAACGTAACGACCATAGCATCCACTTCTGAGCTTGCCATGCCAATCCTACTGAAGATGATAAAGAATCTTTGGTATTGTTGTCATAGCCCTTAGCTTCAGATTCAAAGCGGTCGTATCTCATACCCGCATCTAGCATAAGCGTAGGTAAAATATCGTAGTTAATATAGGCAAACGCACCGAGATTCGTTGTCTCAGCGTCCTGAGGAAGATCTGGTCGACCTGACACAGACGCAGCACGAGTTGCATCAAGCTGATCACGATAGGCGTCCAGACCAGTAAGGACTTTCCACTTCCCTAGCTCAGACTGGTTATTTAGGTTCAACCCTATTGTGTTAATCTCTGAAATATCATCAGACGTGTAGCTCGGGTCACGCTCAGAGATCTTGGAACTGTTTTTATACAAAGACGATTCTAAGTTGATAAGTTCCGAGTCTGGGTTATAGGCGTATTTTAGTGCGATAGATGAATCTTTCACTTTTCGCGATATCAGCTTATCGGGATCATTAATCTGACCACTAGAATCGCCCACGACTGGTGGACGCCCATCGAGATCAGCGTATCTGAGGCTTACTCCCAATTTATGGGCTTGGTTTACTTGCCAGTTTAATTTCGCAAGACCAGTTAGACTTTCTGACTTGGTTCCATAAAGGGTGTCGCCGTTACCTTGCTGCATATCGCCAGAATCACTGTAACTGCCGGCCAGAATCCAGTCTACTTCATCTTGCTTCGCTGCAATTGCAGCAGAATTTGTCCATACATCGCCATTGTCTTGGTAACCGAGTTTTACTCGTCCACCAAGCCCCTGATCTTCAATCAAATCATCAGCAGTCAGCGTATTTTGAATGACAACACCGCCAATCGCGCCTGAACCATATAGTGAGCTTGTCGGCCCCTTGACCACTTCTAAACTACCCAGTAGAGCAGGATCTAAAAAGTAGCTTGGACGATGTTCATATTGAATATTTTGTCGCGTTCCATCAATGACTTGTAGAACTTTATTACCACTTAAGCCGCGGATGTTGATGGACTGGTTCCCAGCCACATTCGCGCCAACGGCAGTTAAGTTAGGTTCATACTTAATGGTTTCTGCAACAGAATTGGGTTGCATTTCTTCAAGCTGTTGACCATCTATACGACTCAAAGAACGACTTTTATCTTGATTTGTTTTATCAGCTAAAGAAGCTGTGACAACGAATTCATCAAATGTGGTGGTGTCCTGAGCATGGACATTAGTTGCGCTGAGAGCAAGCACCACTGCTGATGCTATAAGGCTGAAGTTGGCTTTCATTATCCGTAATTTCTCATGTTAAGTTATAGTTCTCGCGCTCATTATACAAATACAAATGATAATTACTACCACTTTCATTAAGTAATTTTACTACCTAGTACGAGAAAGCTATGCGGATAACAAAATGGTTGATAGCGAAGCCAGAAACTAAAAAAGCCCCTATTAAGGAGCTTTTTGGAGTTTATTCAAAAAAGGAAAAGAAAATTGGTATGAATAAACCGATTATTTTGCGCTTGCCATCTCTTTCTTAACCATTACAGCTGCTGCAACGATGAAAGCGATGATGAGACCTAGCTCCATTGTAAACCCTTAATGTAAAGTTGGAAAAACCGAAACTGCGGCTATTCTAACACCTTTACAAAACAATGATACCTATTAACGAGATTTTTACGTTTTTTATCGACTCAGATCAAAATCCGCACTCTCAAGCGTGTTTTAAACAATTATCGCTATTCATGATTGGAGAAAATGTCACAAAAGAATATTCTGAATATCGGTTACTTCATAGTGACTTTTCCGCCAATAATCTTGAATGCTGGCGTGCCTCGAACTAATGTATCCCTCGCGAATTCGATACCACAACTCGGACAAAAACATGGGTTATCCGTGTGATCTTCAACTATTCGCTCTTTAAAACATTTAACTAAAGCCCCCTTGCCTCCTTTTCGGTATTTAAACAGGTGACACTTACATTTCGTACACAATACGTCTATGGTCTTAGAGGGCTGTTTTTTATTGGGTTTGGCCAAAATAACTACTCTTCTTTTTGTTCAAAAGTGAGATCCAAGGCTGGTTTTACCCATACTTTACTAAAGTCGAACCAGCCTAAAGCGTTACATTTAGCGTTTTGTAACGCCCCACACTGGTCTTTGCTAACTCCTAGCCAACAATGAAACATTGGGATAAGTTGCATCTTTTCAGCCAGAGATTTCCCGAGCTCTTTCGCTGGAAAACTAGCATTTTCTGTTGCTTGCCACTGTTTTACTACTTTTGTCCAATATTCGAAATCTTTACTCATGCTTAAGGCTTCGATATCACTGTAATTGAGCAACCAACCTGCTAGCGCGTCATCTCGATTGGTTGCAATTCCCATCGGTTTTATCCAAATATCCACTTCCGCGGTATCGTCAACTGTCAACTCATACTTAATCAGATTCACGCTCAATCCATCGTGCTTGAGTATCGCTTCAATACACTTCACTAACGTTGGAAACATTGGGTGTTGAGCGTGGTAAGCAATCGTAACAGTTCGGTAAGATGGTGGAGAGGTGTAACCCTGTTTTGTATGATGGTACCAGCCTGGCTTTAGCCCATGCGCAGGCAGAACACCTAGCTCAACGATTTTTTCCTGTGGTAGCTGCTGGAACAAGTTGAGTGTACTTAATCGATGGCTAAAATAACTCGCCCATTCATCACTCACCGCCAGCCCATTTTTACGATTGAGCAATAGCAGTGTGCATCCAGGATCAAGTTCTACTTCATCTCCATAGTTTGCAACGTCCGGCTTAATCGGCTTTGCTAGGCTTGGAAACACCATCGATGAATGCGCTTCGTCAATTACCCACACTTCCACTCTGTCAAGTAAAGGTCTAAAGCCGAAATAGCCATCAAATGCTTGCAATACCAATCGTTTATTATCATTTTGTACCACTTTATAAGGACCAGTTCCGATCGGAAACAGATCGAAATTGTCAGCCCTGCTCTCACTTGGTAGCATGATTTTTGCGCAGGACTCGGAGAGCAGTAGCGGCAGATGGAAATCGTTTTGTGTTAGGTGAATATCGATTATTTGCTGTGCTGGAGATTCTACTCGTGAAAAATGGGAATAAAGATTTTTACTTTTTAGAGACGAAAGGCAATCAACAATGTTTTGCATGGTGAGTAGATCACCATTGTGAAAACGTACACTCGGTCGGATATAGAAACGCCAATGGGTTGGAGTGAGCATTTCCCATGTATGGGCAAGGTCGGGTTTTAGCTGCTCAGATTCATCGATCTGAGTCAAACCACTGAAGATTTGCTGAGTAATATGAAGTTCAGAACGTCGCATCGGTACGCTTGGGTTAAGCGTCGTCAATGGGCGGTAATAAGGGAGACGAACAACCTGTTGACCCTCTTGATGGACGATGCCGAGATAACTCTCCACCACTTGGGCCAGTTTAGCACTATCATGGTCTAGTACTTTTAGTGCTTGACCAATTTTCCCCTCTTCCAAGTATCGTCGAGCAAGATTCTCACTAACATCGGCTCGGCTGCGCTTGAATATCAGTTGCGAAAGTTTTCCTCTTCCAGGAGCTGGATGCCACTCTAACCAGCCTTCTTCTTCCATTTTGTTGAGAACGATACGGGCATTGCGTCGGGTGCAGAATAAGATCTCTGTGATTTCTTCGAGCTGTACACCACAGTCTTGACCTTTGTAATGTTCAAACAGGGTTTCAAATTGGACTCTTAGTCTTGGGCTGCTCATAAAGAGGAAAACTCGTTATTATTAATCTAACAACGAGTTTCCCCATTTAGTAGCAATGGATCAAGCGATAAATCAATTATTGTATCTCACAGCCTATTTGCTGAGACAACTCGATTAATTGTTGTTCACTATCCAATTTAACCGACCACTTGGTCTCACTACCATTGGCTGAAATTACATTCGCACCTCTACCAATTAAAGTCACAGCATCGTTCTGTGCTTGCAAGCTCACCATGTGTACCCCGTCGAGCCTAATGACCACTTCAAATGCCGTAGCGATGATCTTACCGCCACTAAACGGGATCATCATTTGCTGGCACCTTCAGTGTCAACCGATGTCTTACGCTTTGATTTTACGGCGATCGTCAGTCGGCTAGTACAGACCAGTCTTTCTCGTTCGTCGGTAATGTTAATCTGCCATACTTGAGTAGAAACGCCCAAATGAATGGGTTTCGCCGTTCCAATCACGTGCCCGCTTCGCATTGAACGTACATGGTTAGCATTGATATCTAAACCAACACAATAGCTTCCTTTTGGTACACAGAAATTTGCAGCAACGGACCCGAGCGTTTCCGCAAGAACAACCGATGCTCCTCCATGCAGCATGCCTAAAGGTTGATGAGTAAAGGAGCATACCGGCATAGTCGCACAAATAAAATCATCACCAAAATCGGTATAAACGATATTGAGGTGCTCTATCAAAGTATTTTTTGATGTGTGGTTAAGAAGCTCTAAATTGATCGGCTGTTTCCAAATACTCATGATTAAATCTACTTTTAACTATGGTTAACAAGGATTGTACCCTAATGTTATGATTTACCAATTGTAATATTGCGTTTGAAATGGAGAATTCGATGAGAACGTGGTTAAAAATTTCAACGATTGCTGCGGCATTGACCGCGATTGCCTGTACTTCATCTCCTACAGGACGCAATCAGCTATTGCTGTTTTCCGATCAGGATATGAGCTCCTTAGGCGCGCAATCATTTGAACAAATGAAACAACAGCAAACGGTGAGTAAAGATTCTAAGACCAACGCCTACGTCCAGTGTGTAACCAAGGCAATCACTCAGCATGTCCCAAAGCAACCGGGGTTTACTGATTGGGAAGTGGTGGTCTTTGATAGTGACCAAGTCAATGCCTTTGCTCTACCTGGGGGGAAAATAGGCGTTTACACTGGGTTACTAAATGTCGCAGTTAATCAGGACCAGTTGGCAACGGTTATCGGTCATGAGATTGCTCATGTATTGGCGGATCATAGCAATGAACGTCTATCTCAGTCCCAAATCGCCAATGCCGGCTTACAGATTACAAGCATCGCTCTTGGTTCGTCAGATTACGCACAATATCGACAAGCAACAATGGCCGCGCTCGGACTAGGCGTTCAGTACGGGGTTTTGATGCCTTATGGTCGTACCCAAGAGTCCGAAGCAGATTTGGTTGGTTTAGAGTTGATGGCTAAATCTGGGTTTGATCCGAACCAGAGCATCGAACTATGGAAAAATATGGCCAAAGCATCAGGCGGGAGTCAACCACCAGAGCTTCTTTCTACTCACCCTTCCCACAGTACACGTATTCAAGATTTGACGGCCAAGATCAACAGCTTGCCTAACTATTCCGTTGCTCGCGTCAACTGCTCATAACAATAAGGGAGCTATTGGCTCCCTTTTCTCTACTATGTACCAAGAATGAGTAGCGGAAGTTGAAGCAGTTGGTCACCCGTTGAAGCAAAGAACCAAATAATTCCAATCAAACTTGCCACTAAGCCGACATACCAAACTGCGGATACAATCTGACCATAACGATCGAGCGGCAATAAGTGACTATGGTGACGACCACGCCACTCAAATACGATCTCTAACATGCCCATGATGAGTAAAAAACCAAATAGCGTTAGGCCAAGTGAGTAACTTAGTACCACGCCACCAGAGGCAGCCGCGGTACATAAAACAATACCCGCAACGCTGTTCATCGAAAAGCTGATGCTTTTTAACACGTGCCCGCCGTCGAGAGGCAAAATCGGCAACAAGTTAAATAGATTTAGGAATGCATTGAACACCGCTAGACCCGCAAAGAACATTTCGCCTGTGATCAAATAAATCACTAACAGTACGACAGACAAAATCAATCCAAACATAGGCCCCATTATCGAGATAACGACGTCCTGCCAACGGGTGTTTATTTTCTCATCACTCAGAGCCAATCCACCGAGAAATGGCACTAGGTAGATACCCTTGGTTTTCATACCGAAGTATTTCATCGCTTTAACATGCCCATACTCATGAAAAACCAGACAAGCAATCAAAGCGAGCGCAAATTGAAAAGAGAACAACCAGGAGTAAGCTGCAAGGCTAGCAGAGGCAAGAACAACTTTAATCAACTTGGCGCTCTTGATCGCTTTCATGCCTAGCGAGATTAATCCTATAAGGCTAAAACGCCTTTCTTGCGGCGGTGGCGTATACGGGACTTGTTGCTCGATGTCCTTGGTGTTACGACTGCCCTTAGCGATAACTTCCCCATTTGCACTGGCTTGGAAGTCCAAAGTGAAAGGTTGCCACACCAAGGTCGCTTTTAATCGGCATTCAAGCGTTTGTTCACCATTCATTAGCGTGAACATATGCTCCGTATCCCTTCCACGTTCACAATCCGCATCGAGCTGAGAGACAAGCTGATTGTTCCAAAACAATTGTTGCCAGCCAGCCATAGAACCTTCTAGACGAAGGGGCTTGCCTAAGAAATCAATGGATAGTAATTCCAACTTCCGTGACCTATTAATTTGAAATAAAGACGCGCTTGATTATGCCTATTGAGACTAAAGAGGTAAAGAAAATGCTAACAATGTGACATTGTCACACAACGTAAGCTATTGACACGATGCATTTTGTTACTCGATTGATTACAAAAGTCAGTATTTGGCAATTTTACAGAGGGAAAACCTTTGCTATTCCCAATAGCCCTTTCATTTCGATGGATAAAGTGCATAATAGCCGCGTTATTAACACCTAATATATGTGAGTCCATTATGTCTTCTGAAGCTACTATGCTAGAACGCTGCCAATCTAAATGTGAACTATGTGCTGCTGATGCACCATTAACGGCATACGCTGTTCCACCGCACAGCCACGTGACAGTAGATTACGGCATCATGGTCTGTGACAAATGTCTGGGTGAAATCGATGAGCCAAAAGACATTAACCACTGGCGTTGTCTAAACGACAGCATGTGGAGCCAGGTACCGGCTGTTCAGGTAACGGCTTGGCGTCAACTAACTCGTTTGAACTCAGAAAGCTGGGCACAAGACGCGCTAGACATGATGTACATGGAAGAAGATCAAATGAACTGGGCAATGACAGGTATGTCGGCTGATGACAAACCTCTTGATTGCAACGGCGTTGAACTTAAAAAAGGTGACGACGTAACAGTTATCAAAGACCTGCCAGTTAAAGGCACTAACCAAGTCATCAAGCAAGGCACGGTTATCCGTGGCATTAGCATCGGCGATGATCCTAAGCTTGTTTCTGGTAAAGCGAACGGTGGTCAATCTATGTACGTTATCGCAGAATACTGCCGTAAGAAGTAATTCCCCCGAGTACGAAAAAAGCGTTCAAATGAACGCTTTTTTTATTTCTATGTACAGATAAAAAAAATGCCTGCAACATGGCTAGCATTTCTTCTAATATTTCTATTAGCGGTATAGACCGATATCTTTTTGCATATGACCAGACAAATCAGTCGCGTATTGCGTACTTGGTTCGCTGTTATCTGTAAATAGAATATCTAGTAGGTGTGCAATCAATCCTTTGAAAGAAACCGAGTAGGTTTTTTTATCCATAGAGATAGGTGCTTCGATAGTACCCATTTGCATTGCTTGTGCCATGATTGCCTCTCTATAAACTGCTTAATTCGTTTTGTTGCGCTAATGATAGGCAATATTTTTTCGCGCAAAAAATGACAATTTTTGGATGTTCACATTAGATTTTTTAATAAAACAACCCATTAACACCCTGCGTTTTATTTAATCCAGATTAAGTAAATAAAAAACCGTAATTTGCCACTTATAATGAATACTTAGTCAGTCACAGTGGTGTATCCCGTTTTGGTATCACAAATATTTTACAACATTTCGCATTTCAAAACGGGATGTTACTCGAAAACTAATTAGTTTATTTATTGGTAGTCACAATGATTTGTTCTGGGTCATTTCTCTGTTTCATGATCGAAGCCACCACAGCTACCGTCATCGTAACCAACAATACGCACAACGAGACCGCTGTTGGTATTTCCCATGCCGAACCTACTAACATCATCTTAATGCCGATAAACACCATGATGAAGGACAGCGCAGGCTTGAGATAGATAAACTTATCCATCATGCCCTGCAATACAAAGTAAAGCGAGCGTAACCCAAGAAGTGCAAATACATTTGCGGCTAATACAAGGAAAGGCTCTTGCGTGACTGCGAAGATGGCTGGGATGGAATCGAGAGCAAACATAACATCCATAAAAGCGATAACCGCGATAACGATAAACATCGGCGTTGCAATGCGCTTACCTTGCTCTACAACAGTTAAAGCATTACCAGCAAACTGGTCACTGACTGGGACGAATTTGCGGATAATGCGCTCTGGTAATGGGTTAATTTCCTCATCGCCTTTATCACGCGCCAATTGGATACCGGTCCAAATCAAGAATAGAGCAAATACATACAGTATCCAGTGATATTGAGCGAGCAGTTGAGCCCCTACTGCGATCATAATTGCACGTAAGATCAACGCCCCAATCACACCCCATAGAAGCGCACGTGGACGAAGATGCTCAGGGACCATGTATTGATGGAATATGATTGCAAACACAAACAGATTATCAACACTCAGAGACTTCTCTAACAAGTAACCGGTGATGAATGAGACGGTTGCTTTTTCCGGCGTGTATAGACTGCTAGGCGCATAGAGATCCCAGAACAAGTAGATAGACGCAGCAAAAAGAAAAGCAAATGCAAACCAGAAGATGCTCCAGATTGCGGCTTTTTTGATGGTAATTTTCCCACCACGAGTTTGCCAGATATCAAGGGCAACCAGTGAAAGGATCAGAATGCCGAAGCAGATGTAAGTAATAGGGGTCATATGTCCTCCAAATGCGGAGGGATCAACAGAGTCATGAAATGTAACGATCCCAACCGCAAGCAAACAATTCACCTAACTTTTTTATGTTAAGTGCCATTTGATTACGTTGGTCTCGTCGAAATAATCCCGATGGATTCCATCAGAATTACTTATACTTACCGGAAAGATAGAATCTAACGAGATGACGATAAGTAAACCAGAGGCGACTACTCCCCAAACAAGGCGGATTCTATGCCTCAATCAGGCATTCGTCCATAGCTAAATTCGAAAAGGAGCAAATTTACTTGCTCCTTTTGTTTGGTGCCCTGTGGTGTTCGTTGTGACGGTTAAACGCCACCCACAGGAATAAAGTAAACTAATGCAGACCATACGCTAATCCAGCTAATGACCACTGCAACGTCTATCCAATCTTTACTCCACATAATACCCCCTTGAGTATTATTGATACATAGCATGAACCCAAGGAGTAACTAGCAACCTTTGTGCCATTGAATAGAACTGATTTCGGGCTGTAGACGATTGAGCGTTTGCGGCTTATCTTCCAGCAGTCGAATGAAGCAGTCGGCCATGGAGACTGAGGTTATAACCCCTTCATCTTCCATATTCAAAATCGCGTCGTAACCTTCTTTACCTTTCATCGTATATGCCGATGAAGAACCGTGATATATACGCTGGTGGTCAACTGGCTGCCAGTTGCCACTCGAATCTAAAATCATTAAATCCTGTATACGCTTACCGATTTCCGCCTCAGACAGATAAGTAAAGCGCAGATTATGTGTGTAAGGAAATGAGCCATCCCCTGTCCCTTCAACACCATTGTTTAGCGCGTTATTAATTGCCCCTTCTAAAATGAGCGGCAAGTATTGACCTTTAATTTTGTAGATACCGATCGGTACGGCAAATGGCAGTAGCTTACCTGCCACATCCGCAACAGATACGTTTCCCGCATTAAGTGAGTTCCTCACTCCTCCGGCATTATGGAGCGCAAAATCTACGTCGTACCCCATCTGGGTCATCTTGTAATGGAATGACTGTGCTACCAAAGGGGCGAGTTGACTTGGGCCTTGCTCATCTGGGACGCGGATGTGACGCAATTTTCTATCGGCTGTCGCAATATCTTACCTTGTAAAGCCACCACCTGATTACGATACTTCTCTTGCAACACCGTCTGGAGTGCAGGATCTTTTTTACACACAACAACATTTGGATGTACGTGAATAAACTCACGTGCTTGTTGATATGGTGTGTCGTCATGAGTTTCGCTCATGCTGGCATCAATAAACAGTCGTCGACCAAGGAGTAGCTCATTTTGACCGTTGAATGAGATCAGTTCACCATTGGCCGCAAACTCCAAGTCGCAATGACCAAGGCTCAAGGCATGATAGCCCGCTTGTACTACGTAGGTTTGATTGACTTTTACGCCATAATCATCGTCTTTGGTTAAACCTAAATCACTGAAATCCCCCTGCAAGCGATGACTATGTCCGCCAACAATCACACTGATGCCATCGACATGGTTGGCGAGATCTAAATCGGCTTCGTATCCCATATGACTGAGCAAGATAATCTTGTTGATTCCTGCGAGGTGCATCTGTGCTACCGTATTTTTTGCCGTTTCAATCGCGTTAATAAAGGGCGTGTCCCAGTCTGGATTTGAGATGTCGGCCATCTTGTCGAGCGCTAAAGAAAAAATAGCAATCTTATCGTCACCAAACGGTTTCTCTATCCAACCAGCGCTATGAGTGACGGCGTTATAGCTCACCACCTTTGGATTGATTGACAGCCTATGTGCCTTATTGAGGGATTCGTTACTTAGATCCCAATTGCCAGCAAGCAGCGGGAAATTAATCTGAGTTGCAAACTGAGCGACGGGTTCATTGCCCATGTCTAGTTCATGATTGCCTAACGCCATCGCATCAATATCTAAGCCGTTAAGCATGGTGGCGTTTGCTTCTCCCTTAAACAAAGAGAAGTACAGGGTCCCTTGAAAGCAATCTCCCGCATGAAGAAAAACAAATTCTTGCTCTTGAGATTGTGCCTCTTCACGCAACTGTTTTACTCGCGTGGCGATACGAGCAAAGCCCCCGGCACTAACATAGGGCGCTAACGAGTGTCCATCGACATTGATAGATAACTGAAGAGATGTAGGTTCAAAATAGGAATGTGTATCATTGATGTGAGCTATCCGCAGCCGTGTTGTTTTATTTTTTTTATCTGTCATATCTTTTCTCTCTTTTCCGCTACATCCTACCTTATCCAACATGACAGATTCATTATATTTCACATTTATATTGAGAACGATATGTCATATACATCTGAATGTATGATGACGGTCATAGTTATAAAACGAGTTGAGATTGATGTCAGGTTAAGACTTTGTGAGCTAAATGTCTGCTATGTCAGCATTTTTCTATTATGCTTATCATAACAACAGTCATTGAGGTCACTCTATGAAGCTAGAGCGAATTGAGATTTCCGGGTTTCGTGGAATCAAACGTCTTTCAATCGCATTCGATGAACTCACCACCCTCATTGGTGAAAATACTTGGGGTAAATCATCACTCCTAGACGCGCTTTCTGTTTCACTCCCACCAGAGGGCACACCGTATAGTTTCGAAATGACAGACTTCCACGTCGATTATTCCATCGCCCATCCCCAGACTCAGCACCTACAAATCGTACTAAGTTTGGTTTCTACTGATAAAAACGAAATTCACGCAGGTCGCTATCGAAAGATCAAACCCGTTTGGGTTGAAGACGAACAAGGGGTTCATCGTATTATCTATCGATTGAGTGCATCACGTGTGGCGTATGATATCGAGACTAAGTACAGTTTTCTCGATATCGAAGGAAACCCATTGCCGTTGCATCACTCCGAAAAGCTGGCACAAGAACTGATGAGTCTCCATCCTGTTATTCGACTCAAGGATTCACGTCGTTTTGAACGCCCTATTCACAACGGAAACAGTGTCAGTTCCCGTGTAGAGAAACGGATAGACAATACTTGCCGCCGTTTAATGGCGATTCCCGGCCACGTCAACAAAGGTGAAATGCGTAGTAGCCTGAATTCAATGAATGCCTTAGTCGAACACTACTTTTCTTTTAAATCCAATTCACGCAAGAATCCACGCAAACAGCGTGATGGTATTTTCTTTAATGCGCCTCAAGGTACCAAAAGTATTTCTCAGGTAGTTGAGGAAACAAAAGACAAACAAACTCGCTTGCTGTTTATGGGGCTGTTAAATGCCTATCTTCAAGCAAAAGGCCCAACGACACTAAGACGTTGCGCTCGCCCACTGTTGATCATTGAAGATCCAGAAGGCCGTTTGCACCCTACCCACCTCGCGCGCGCATGGGGTTTACTGCAACTTTTACCTATGCAAAAAATATTAACAACCAATAGTGGCGAGTTACTTGGTCAGGTTCCATTATCCAGCATTAGACGCTTAGTTAGACAGTCGGATCGTACTATTACCACTTACTTGTCTGAGCAAGGATTTGGCCGCGACGATTTGCGCCGCATCGGATTCCATATTCGTTTCCATCGCTCAGGTGCGCTGTTTGCTCGGTGTTGGCTATTGGTTGAGGGCGAGACTGAGGTGTGGCTATTTAACGAATTGGCTAACCAGTGCGGCTACAACCTCGCCGCGGAAGGCGTGCAAATCATCGAGTTTGCTCAGTCAGGTCTAAAGTCGCTGATCAAAGTTGCCAAAGCATTTGGAATTGACTGGCATGTTGTAACAGATGGCGATGCCGCCGGTAAAAAGTACGCAGCCACCGTTAAAGCTCAGTTGGGTCATGACCAAGAGCGACACAGACTCACCGAACTGCCGGATCGAGATATAGAGCACTTCTTGTATAACAATGGATTCGAGCCGTTTTTTAAAAATATGGTCAAGATTCCACTAGATCACCCTATTCCCGCGAAAAAAGTCGTCACTCGAGTGCTGAAAAAATACGCCAAACCGGATCTCGCGCTCGCCATCGTTTCCCACTGCGAAACCAAAGGTAACGAATGCATTCCAATCTTATTACGCTGGACATTGAAGCGTGTCGTCACAATGGCAAATGGCAACACATAAAAAAGCGGCATCTATAACTAGATGCCGCGTATCAAAAAATACTGATACAAATCAATCGGGGGTTCCTGAACAGCTTCGGTATAGCAGTCAGGATGGTTATCTAAAGCTAAGAACGCGCTTGTAAACGGCTATTAGCCTGAGATTGGTTCAACTTCTGATGAAGCCACATGCCGCTCGCTTTCATTAGGTAACCAAAAATGCCACCTAAAATCAGGGAAGGAATCACTAGCTTCCAGTTACCATCGGCTGCAAAGGTTGCGCATGAACCAATAAAGGTGCCAGGGATATAACCGAGCCAAGCTTGTTTCGCCTGCACACACATCAAAAATGCAACAAGGGCTGTAATCACGTAGCCAAGGATTTCCAGTGAAGCGAATTGAGATGCGTAAATGATCACCATTGCCCAAAAAACGCCACTCATATTAGTTATCAAACTAACTGATAACCCTTTTATTCCGTCGTTTGGCGACGCAAAATAGCTAGTACAGCCCAAGAAACCTGCCCATGAAAGCAGCCCTAGAGAGATAGCTACCCACCCCCAAAGTCCGGATAAAATGCCTGTTGTAAGTGAAATTGCGACTAGAGTGCTCATTACGCCTCGCTCGGTGTGTTTAACCACACATCAAAAGTTCAAGTAAGCATACTAGGCAATTTCACGCCAATAACACACAACGAAGATCACACAATTAATAATGAAATTGCATTAAAAATCATTAAACTTGTGACGTAATCGATATTTCAACAGTTTTAGTTAATAAGGTGCAGGGTCGTTGGCTACAACACTGACGGTTTGCCTTTCATCATGCGTGCCCCTTCTCGCTTAATGCACTCGACAAGCGGGTTTTCAATCATGTCGGCTCGCCATATAAAAGAGAGAGTCCGCTCCATACTGAGTTCTGGGACATTCAGAGCGACAAGCTGACCACTTTCAATGAATCGCTCAACATCAAGATAGGGTAAACAAGTAAGATATTGACCGTTTTCAACCATACTGCGAAGCACTGGAACGTGTTCGTATTCACGCCATACATCGAGATCTTCAATCAAATGGTGTATCGAACTGTCAAAAATCATTCGTGTCCCGCTGCCGTGCTCTCGCAATACCCAACGAGCCTGCTCAAGCTGTGCCAAGCTCACTGTTTCATGGCGAGCGAAAGGATGATGAGCAGCAGCAACCACTGTGAGATGATCCCGGCACCAAACCTCCTGATGCAAGCGGTTGTCATCACAACGTCCTTCGATGATACCCAGGTCATATTTGTAGTCGAGTACACCCTCGATAACGCTGTCGGTACTTTTGACGTTAAGTGAAATACGCATTTCAGGAAAAGAGTTATCAATAATACTGATAAGGTCAGGCACCAAATGTTCTGCTGGTGTTTGGCTTGCGCCAAGCTTAACGTGGCCACTAAGTAAATGCTGTTCATAGAAGCCCATTTCAATCTGTTGAGCATCTTGCAAGAGGCGTTTTGCTTTGGGGCGAAGCCACATTCCCCAATGGGTCAGAGCCATCTGCTTTCCTTGGCGCTCAAAGAGCGGACGGCCGAGCATCTTCTCCAATTGAGCCAAAGACATGCTTGTCGCAGACTGAGTTAATGCGAGTTTATCAGCAGCCAAACTGACACTGCCGGTATCGGCAACTGAATCAAATACTGCAAGCTGTTTTAATGAATATCGCATAGCGATCCAATCCTTTGCTATTGATGGTGTTTTCTACACACATTACTACGTTCAAATGTCAGATTGACCCGACATATACGCAAACCGTTTCATTTTACGCTCCTGCCACGGCATATCAATATTTTTGATGTGGTTTTTAAAAATTATCAATTTTACCTCTAGTGCTCCTGACCCTAATCTGGTTGGGCAGTGGTGAGTTATTCGCTGCATACACACAGGAGGAGATTTATGCAGTACACGTTGAGGAGCGGCTATGTCATCAACTCAAGTCAATAATCAGTACTTTTCGCCCATCGAAATGATGGCCGAAGCTGAAAAATTTGCGTTAAGCAAAGCCAAAAAGAGCAGCGGCATGACGTTAAGCCTAGCGATTATGGCTGGCGCGTTTATCGGTCTGGCATTTCTGTTTTACATAACAGTCACAACAGGCAGTGCTGACAGTGGTTGGGGGTTAAGCCGATTAGCTGGAGGCTTGGCCTTCAGTATGGGGCTCATTCTCATCGTCATATGTGGTGGAGAACTGTTTACCAGTTCAGTGTTATCGAGCATCTCTTGGGCCAATAAACAGATTAGCTTTACCAAGATGATCTCTATCTGGGGCAAGGTCTACTTCGGTAACTTTATTGGTGCAATGCTGCTGTTGATCATCGTCAGTGCCGCTGGCATGTATCAATTGGATCAAGGTCAGTGGGGATTGAATGCGCTCAACATTGCTCAGCATAAACTACACCACACCACCATCCAGGCATTCGCATTAGGTGTGTTATGTAACTTATTGGTTTGTCTAGCAATATGGTTAACGTTTAGCAGTGCAAACGCAATGACAAAGGCAGCAATGACCATTATGCCTGTTGCCATGTTCGTCTCAAGCGGCTTCGAACACTGCGTAGCCAACATGTTTATGGTGCCATTGGGGATCGTTATCCAGAACTTTGCTCCCGATAGTTTTTGGCAACAAGTCGGCGTATCAGCGACACACTATGCAGACCTAAACGTTAAGCAATTTGTCTTCGCCAACCTGATTCCAGTGACACTTGGAAACATTGTTGGGGGAGCAGTTTTGGTGGGACTTGCGAACTGGGGAATTTATCGCAGACCACATCTAAAAGCAGCCAATGTATCGGCCATTACAACAACTCAGTTAAATACGGTTAAGGAACTAACTATGAACAACAACCTAACGGCTAAAGACATTATGAATAGCGCGCCGGTCGTACTACGCGCAGACATGCCAACTCCAACAGCGATCGACACTCTTTTAGACAACCATCTTGCCAGTGCACCCGTTTGTGATATCGAAGGTCGTTTAGTAGGTTTCTTCTCTGCACATGACGTGATGGTCGACCTATGGTGTCAGGATTACATTCCAACGAGCGATCAAAAAGTGGTTGATTTAATGTCACGCGAAGTTATCGCTATCGATAGCAAAGACAAACTGGTTGATATCGCTGAATTCCTTTGTATCGACAAAGAACAGCTATACCCAACAACGAGCATGGGGATGGCGACTCGCTTCACCACACTCTCTTTAGAAGAGCGTGCGAAATCGATGAAAGTAAACCAACCGCATGTACTGCCTGTTCTTGAGCAAGGTAAATTGGTCGGTGTGGTCTCACGAGAAACTGTTCTTGCCGCACTGCGCCCTATTTACGGTGAACGAGTGAGCATCGTTGAACAACGCCATCTAGAAACAGCGTAAAAGACAGAATAACAACACGTTGGCTAGAAGTTTTGGTCGGGAAATAAGTCGCTTGACCAAAAAAAGCCCCTTAGCTCAGGCTAAGGGGCTTTTTTGTCACTTCCGCTGCTGGTGTTATTTCTTAACACCTTCAACGTGCAGTTCCATGTCTACATAACTTGATGCACCCATCACTGCGATATTGAAGTCTGCAAGCTCAAGACGCGTTGTGCCGTAGAAGCCAGCACGCTCATTACCCCAAGGATCTTGACCTGCACCAATGAACTCAGCGTCAATTGTAATTGGCTTAGTCACACCGTGAAGATTCAGTTCACCATTTACAGCCAGTTTGCCGTCGCCTTTATCAACAACACTGGTACTGGTAAAGGTTGCTGTAGAGTACTTAGAAGCGTCAATAAAGTCAGAACTACGAATATGTTTATCACGCTCTGCATGGTTCGAGTCTAAACTTGTCGTATCAACATTTACCATTACTTTTGATGCCGCTACGTTAGCAGGATCATAAGAAAACTCACCATCGAACTTGTTAAAACGACCTTTGATAAAACTGTAACCTAGGTGGCTTACTTTAAAGTTAACTGAAGCGTGAGCACCTTTAGTATCGATCATGTAATCTGCTGCACTCGCACCAAAAGGCAATGCCATAACCATAGCCAGTCCTGCAGCAAAAATTGTTTTTTTCATTATGAAGCTCCTATCATCTTACGTAGCGTGTTGTTTTTCACGTTTTTGATAACGTTGTGCACGTAATAACTAGTTTATGCCTAGCATTTTACGTAACGTATTGTCTTTATTAATAAAGTGGTGTTTTAAAGCTGCAATTGCATGAACAGCAGCAAGAATAATGAGTGCCCAAGCCGTATAGAAATGAACCTGACCAGAGATATCTGCCTGATTTTCAAACAGAGCCCCTAGCGCGGGTACACTAAACCAGTTGAAAACGTCAATCGCTCGGCCGTCTTCCGTCGAAATCAAATATCCCGAGACAAACAGCACGATAAACAGAACGTACATCGCCATATGAGCCAATTTGGCGCCAATGATTTCTAGCGGGCTGCCTTCAGTTCGTGGTGACGGCGTCACTAATTTCCATACAAATCTAAAGATGGTTAACCCTGCTAGCAATAATCCAACTGATTTGTGCCAGTGCGGTGCGGTCTTATACCACTGACTGTAATAGGATAGATCGACCATCCACAGTCCGACGCCGAACATGGCGATAACCACAATCGCTGACAACCAATGGATTGCTCTTGCTACTGGGTTGTAATTTTTTACGTCTGATTTCATTCAACAGCCCTATACCTTAGCGTTACTTTTGTGCTCTTTAGACTACATTTCCCGTCTTTCTTGCAACAGATTATTTACTATTCTTTACTTTCACGACATCCGTTGGTGTTGATTAAGTCGTTCAAAAAATTTGAAGGAACTTAATAATCACTCAATTGCTCGGCTTGATAGATTTCATCGCCAATATCTAACATTCTTCTTTCCATTACCGCTTGCGCATCAGATAGGCCTTTGTTGTAAAAAGCGCCACCAAAATTCTTGGTAATAAACTCAAGCAGAAATTCACTATCGAATTGTCCAATTTCAATATCAAGTTCGTCTTCTAAGTAGTTCTGAAGCCGCTGCGCCATCGCCTGTTTTTGTTGTGATGTAAATTCAATCTTAGACATAAACCCCTAAAGCTCCTCAAGTTTTAATCGATTAAGTGTAACGAAACTTTATCGCAGCATGTTAGTCTAGTTACGCTTAGTGCTTATTATGGAGAGATTGATCTTGTTATTGGATGTATTAGTACAGAGCGTCAACGAATTTCAGGCTGACTGCATGGCGTTATGTGAAAAGCACTACCCAACAATTCACAATAAGGGGATGAACGAGCATCATTTGGGTTTAGCCTTTGCGCGTCGTCTTTCACGCACGCTGAATGAGTTTGGTCATGACTACGACTATAAGTCTCTTGATACGGTAAACAACATCGATCTTCCCCATCACTATCGAGTCAGTTCAGAAATAGGCACGGTGTGGATTTTGACTTCTCACCTTGTTAGCGCTGGGCCTTCATGTCGTAAGAAGCTGTTTAAAACCATAGCCCATTGGCAAGAAGAGTATGGATACGCCGTCCAACCGAACGATCTATTACTATTACTTACTGACCATTGGATAACGCGTAGCAAACAGAGTCGAGAGTTACTACATTGGTGGACAGGCCAATTACCAGACGAGATAGATGAATACCGTGTTCAGGGGATCACTCTGTATGAAAGTGAATCTCTACTGGCTCAATCTCTAGAACAGCATTTTAGCCTCAGCCCTTATTTCGTAAAGTTTACCCATCCATTAAAGCGCGCTACGGATAAACAGCTGGTGCGTAAATACATTCAGCTCTATTCAGTCATACAACTTAGTTAAACGCCGTCATGTCATCGTAAGGTCACGTTCTCCAACAATACTACTCCCTCTTTGTCGAGATAAAGAGGTTGAAGTGAAAGCTCTTAAACGCTACCAGTACGAACGATACGCTATTTTGTGTAATCTCGCCTATCGTCCTGCCATTAGGCAAACTCAATTTGGTTTTTCGCCTAGAGGACAAAGGGTTATCCATAACCGCTTTGGTCAGCCAATGATTCGTGTGCTGTGGAATGAGCAACAAGAAGAAGTCATCGTTGTCATTAAAGGGTCTCACAATCCCTACGACTGGTTACTCAATCTCGCGATTTGGAAAAGATCGCCTCATGATCATACCCTGTTGCCATACGCAATTCATGCTGGCTACTTCTATTTGCTTAATCAAGAGAGCAATCCGAATAAAAACAGTGACCATTTAGGAACCACAGTTATAGATAAACTGCTCGACGTACTCTCCCCACTCATTGAACAAGGTAAACGGGTGACTTTTACAGGGCACTCTTCAGGGGGAGCTCTGGCTTGTGTTATGGCTGATTGCGTCGAGCGAATGCATCCACATAGGATCAAACGAGTAGTGACATTTGGCCAGCCAGCGATAGGGGGTGGTTCTTTTACCCGACACTATCTACTCTCCCATAAAACCTATCGTATTTGCTGTGATCTCGATGTCGTTACTTTCTTACCCCCTATCCCTCTAGCCTACCGTCATGTGGGTAAGTTGCTCTGGCTCTATAATGGAAAAATTCACGAAAATACACCAACGATACGCCGGCTTGTGCTATCGATTATTTCTTGGGCAATACGCCCTTTTTCCTATCATTTGATGTCCAAATATATTCGCAATAAAGATTTTTTTGACGAACGATAGTATCGCCCGCTAATTTCCCCTCTAGCGTGGACAAAAACGCATCAAACCATGTTTACTACTTAGCCACTAATGACAAAACGTTCAGTTAATCTGTCTGCTAGTAAACGATTAATTAACCAATAGTTGGATATGCCTTCAAAATTCGAGTCTTTAGCCCAAAGTTTAATTGACAGATTTACGGCCGTGTCAATATTATGTCGCAATGTTGAGAACAACCCACTGTGGTTAACTTTGTCGATTATCGAGGTCTATTGTAGGTATGATTCTATCCACTAAGCAGCAATTTGTGGATTGCCTTTCCATCAATGAAAATTCGCAGTACGTCGGCACTTATAAAGACCTAAAACTCAATAGTGTGTTCCAACCGATTTTCGACCGCCAGGACCAAGTTATCGGTGTTGAAGCTTTGGTAAGGATTCACCGTGAAGGACATGGTTGCGTCCGCCCTGATCTCTTTTTCCATTCTGACCAGACTGACTTTGATGACAAGATCAATGTAGAGCGTTTAAGTCGAGTCATTCACATTCGAAACTTTGCGCGTTCAAAATACCGTCATCTGCAACTCTTCCTTAATGTCCTCCCGTCCGCTGGGGAATATCTCGCCATCGAAAGTATTGATTCTTGCTTGCTAAATCAGCGTCTCAAAGCTCTTGAGCTAAGTAGCTCGCAAATTGTCATGGAAGTGATTGAACTCGCTGCATCGAGTGAAGAGAACCTGCGCCGAGCGATGGACAAACTTGCTGAGAATAAGTTCACAATCGCGGTAGATGACTATGGTATAAATGCCTCAAACCAAAAGCGGGTTGAAGCGTTAAGACCCGGAATAATAAAAATTGATCGTACATTGATGCTATCGTGCATGGACGGCGATAAAAGTGGCTTGCTGTCTAGCATTAACCTTGCAAAAAAACTCAATGCAAAAACGGTAGTTGAGGGTATTGAGACTCAACAGCAGCTTGATGCAATGCGTCAGTTAGAGATCGATATGTTCCAAGGGTATTTTCTCGCAATGCCGGCTCCACTAGAGGCCATCCATCCGTTCGCAACACACAACTTTGAGGAATTGAGTAAGTAAAATGTGACAAACGGCGATTTAAATAAGTTGTCCTAAAACTCTCGCTGAGAACAATACCTCCTCCCCATTTTGTATATGCCCCATCAATCATTGGCTGTAATTTTAACATCCAAGAAACCACACACTTACAATACATATCTCTAACTGCAAAAGCTTTATCGAATTATTGTTCCAGATCATTAGAACGGCAAATTGCCCTCGTGCCACAAGATAGAATTCTGTACATTCTTTGACATAGTTTGAAACAGTTTCTTTATATTTTTCATATCTTGAGGAGATTTCTATGCTGGAACTCTTGATTGGCCTCGTTGTGACGATCACCGTTGGCTATTTCATTGTCAAAGGCTACAAACCCGCTGGTGTCCTACTCACTGCCGGTATTTTTCTGTTGATTGTTACGGGGATTATCGGCCACACCGTATTGCCCGCAAAGATCACATCAACAGGAAACATGGTCACTGACGCACTAGAGTACGTCAAATACATGCTTCAGTACCGTGGTGGCGGTTTAGGTATGCAGATCATGCTGTTATGTGGCTTTGCTGCTTATATGACTCATATTGGTGCTAACAATGTTGTAGTAAAACAGTTTTCAAAACCACTCTCTGTCATCAAGTCTCCATACGTACTGCTCGTTGCAGCCTATATTGTCGCGTGTCTCATGTCATTAGCCGTGAGTTCTGCAACAGGCCTTGGTGTTCTATTAATGGCAACACTATTCCCAATGATGACGGCTATGGGCATTTCTCGTCCAGCTGCGGTTGCTGTTTGTGCGTCCCCTGCTGCGATCATTCTTTCACCAACGTCTGGAGATGTGGTCATTGCAGCTGAGAAGTCAGGATTAGATTTGGATGTATTCGCCGTCCAAACCGTACTTCCAGTCTCAATCTGTGCGATCATCGTGATGGCAGTAGCCGCTTTCTTTTGGAACAAATACCTCGATCAAAAGCAAAACTCTCCAATGGAGCGAGTCGATGTTTCTGAGATTGAAGTAAACGCGCCAGCGTTTTATGCCGTGTTACCATTCTTACCGATTATTGGTGTGTTCCTGTTTAACGGTCGTACTATCCCAGGCCTCAAACTAGACATCTACACCATTGTAGTGCTTTCGATTTTCATCGGCGCTTTGGTTGATTATGTTGTTAAGCGTTTTGACGGGCAAAGAACTCTTGAAGACCTAGAGTCTTGTTACCAAGGTATGGCTGACGCGTTTAAAGGTGTTGTGATGCTATTGGTCGCAGCTGGTGTGTTCGCTCAAGGTCTTATGTCTGTCGGCGCTATTGATAACCTACTGCACTTAGCAGAAACAGCGGGCGCAGGCGGTATTGCATTGATGCTGATCTTGACTGGTCTAACAGTTGCCGCGGCCATTGCGACGGGTTCAGGTAATGCGCCTTTTTACGCATTCGTAGAGCTTGCTCCTTCATTAGCCGCTAAAATGGGCCTCAACCCAGCATTCCTAATCATTCCGATGCTACAGGCGTCTAACCTAGGTCGTACTATTTCGCCAGTATCAGGTGTTATCGTAGCAACTTCAGGCATGGCAAACATCAGTCCGTTCGAAGTCGTGAAACGTACTTCGGTTCCTGTACTGTGTGGTTTGGCAACGGTCATCATTAGTACGATAGTACTGGTTCCAATGAACGCGTAGTTCGCCGACTAGGCACTAAAAAGGGCGCTATCAGCGCCCTTTTTTGTATTGGTGACAGTTACTTATTATCACCGTATCGTTCTAGGTATAACACGGTTGCTGCTGTGCGAGATGGAACCTTGAGCTTCTTAAGTAGGCTCTTCATGTGCACTTTCACCGTCGATTCAGAGATAAAAAGTGTGTCTGCAATCTGTTTGTTACGAAAGCCTTTTGCCACTTCTTTTAAGATTTGTAACTCACGGTCTGTGAGTTCATCAAAGACGTCCGTGCTGTTCTCACGTTCGCTAAGATATTTGGCTACTTCTCGGCTGTATGCTTTGTTACCGCGTAACGATAAACGCAGTAGCTCCACCAGCTCGTCAGGTTCCGTATCTTTAAGTAAATAACCGTCAGCGCCTGCTTTGACGATCGCTTCGATATCTGCCGGGCTGTCTGATACTGTTAGGATAACAATTGCTGCATCGCAACCATCTGCACGAAGTGCCCCGAGCGTATCAAGTCCAGACATCCCCTTCATATTGAGGTCGAGTAACACGAGATCAGGTATATGCTCATGGTTTTTGGCAACGGCATCAGCGCCATTGCTTGCTTCCGCCACCACATCAAAATCGTCTTCAAAGCTCAAAAGCTGCTGAATACCACGTCTCATCAGTGGATGATCATCCACTAGTAATACTCTACATACGGTCAATGTTCGTTTCCTTAATCTTGGGATACTCTAATAGTACTTCACAACCTTTATTGTCACGACTGTTAACGACAAGATTTCCACTTAATCGAGAGGCGCGCTCTTTCATAATGCTTAATCCGTAATGGTTGAGCTTTTCAATTGATTGATCAAACCCTACACCATCATCACTGACCGAGACTAGGACGTGTGTATCGGTTTCATGACATTGAATACAAATGTGTTGTGCATTTGCGTGCTTTATAGCATTTATGGTTGCTTCTCTTATCAATTGAAGTAGATGTACTTGTTGATTTGCATCTAGTTCAATGGATGATAATTCATTGCTTAAAATGATTTTTGCATCAGTCTGCTCTGCCAATTGAGATGTCATTTCACTCAGTGCGTTTCCAAAACTGCCCTCTTTGATCGTCAATCTAAAGGTTGTCAAAAGTTCCCTTAGCTGGGTGTAAGCCGCCGACAACCCGGTATCAAGTTCAGCAAGAATTGGCGTCGTTTTATCAAGCTCTTTGCTATTAGGTAGTTTAGCAATTCCTCTTTTAAGCAAAGAGACTTGAATCTTGAGATACGATAACGACTGCGCTAATGAGTCATGTAACTCACGGGCAATGGTCGCACGCTCTTCCATCAGAAGCAGCTGCTCAGCCTGTCTTTGCGTCTGATTGTAATAGACTGCCCGCGAGAGTATTTGGACAAAGTTATCGATCAGAGCTTGATCCGGACACGGCAATGATACTTTCCAGTAAAGCGTCCCTAACTCCACGCCATCTAATGACAACGGCTGGCTCTGGCAGTTCGAATCGCATCCGGCACATTCGTCACCTTGTGTCAGTATTAGTGGGCGTTCACCCTCGGCAGTGATTTCTAATTTAACCGCCGCGATGCCTTCTAAGCTTGCAATGTGAGCTAAGATGGCTTGAAAGTTATCCTGACCAATCCTGGAAGCAGTGAGTTCCTGCGATGATTTATATAGTACTTTCAGCGAGTTGTTGGCATGCTGAAGCCTCTGCGTTTTCTCATTAACCGCTTTTTCAAGCCCTCGATACAGCTTACCAAGTTCCGCGGCCATATTGTTGAAAGTACGGGTTAAAATTCCCATCTCATTGTCGCTCGAAACATTGAGCTCAACGTCAAATGAACGCGATTGAATTTGTTCACTGGCATAAACCAATGCGTTCAAAGGTCTTACGATTTCACGTCGTGTGTAATGAACCACAAAGATGCCGACTATAAGAATCCCACCAAGACCTAATCCCCCAACCCATGCGAGCTTGATCAGTTTCTGCTCCGAGAAGTTTTGTAATTTGAACACAAAAGCATCAATTTGATTTACAAATCCAGCAACGAGGAGCAAATAACGATCCCTGTCATGGCTCTTTAACACCTGCTTGAGTTCGTGCCAACGTACAATCAGGCGGTAGTAATCATGGGTAATATCGTCAGGTACCGTCCAGCCTTTCAATGCCTTCATTGACGGAGCATAAACAGAACGTTCAAACATGGTAATGTGCGCTTCATAATCGACAGATTCAGACTGGATATCATGAGCAAGTCGATAGCTCTGCATACGCATCGATCCTGCTACGTTGACTGCCTCAGCATCATTAAGACTGGAAGCCAAAGTGATGATGGCAAAACTCGTTGTCGCCACCGAGAGTGCAAGGATAAGACCCATCGCTTTGGCAATGGTTCTAGTAACGGAGTTTTTCACACTTTTTAACACTGTCTCACCACTTGTTGAATCTATCGCTGATATTTGTTCTACCTAGTTTGTGCGACACGCACAATATGTGATCAAAGCCGTCGGAATTAATTGATCTAAAACAAGAACCCCTGCTAATTAACCCCTAAGGGGTATTTATACAAATATGTCAAAAACTACAATTTGTATGAACTTAAATGACAGTTTGTTAATGACAATTGTGAGCTATGCTTAGTTCATAATAATCGTGATATTAAGGATTTCAGTGGTCGATCTAGCAAAGCGCAGCTTTTTTTCTCGTAACAAAATCGATGATACCTCAATCAGGCTCCCTTGGTTGGCAAATTCTGGTGTTTTTACAGATTTATGTACCCGTTGCGGAAAATGTGCCGAAAATTGCGAAACGAACATCATTGTAAAAGGTGACGGTGGTTTTCCAACTGTCGATTTTTCGATTGATGAATGCACATTTTGCTATCAGTGTGCCCAAGCGTGCCCTGAACCCTTATTTTTGCCTCAATCACAACAACCTTGGAATGCAAAAGCGTCAATCAGCGAAAGCTGTTTGGCGACTAATAATGTCGAATGCCGAAGCTGTGGCGATATGTGCGAAACCATGGCAATCAAATTCAAATTACAAATCGGCAAAGTCGCACAACCGAAAATAGAGTTTGATGAATGTAGCGGATGTGGCGCATGTGTTTCTGTATGCCCTACTTCGTCAATCAATGTGAGCAATTTAGTTTAAACGGAATCCATCATGTCACTTAACGAAGTGCATATTTCTAGCTTAGTCGTCCACTGCTCTCCTGAACATCTTAACGAAGTTAAGCAACAGATTGAGCAAAACGATAATGCAGAGATTTATGGTGATAGCCCTGAAGGGAAAATAGTCGTGGTTTTAGAAACAGAAAACCAAGGTTTTATCACCGACACAATCGAAGCAATAAACAATTTACCGAATGTATTGAGCACTGCGTTGGTTTACCACCAAATTGAAAGTAGTCTCGATGACAACGAATTAAACGACAATAACACTGGAACTCAACATTCCCAAATCGAGGGTGAAGTATGAAGATGACAAGACGAGCGTTTGTGAAAGCAAACGCAGCAGCATCAGCAGCGGCAGTCGCAGGTATCACTCTACCAGCGTCTGCAACCAACCTGATCGCTAGCTCAGACCAAACAAAAATTACCTGGGACAAAGCGCCTTGTCGTTTCTGTGGTACTGGCTGTTCTGTTCTTGTAGGGACACAAAACGGCAAAGTAGTGGCTACCCAAGGTGATCCAGAAGCGCCTGTTAACAAGGGGCTAAACTGTATCAAAGGCTACTTCCTTTCAAAAATCATGTATGGTCAAGACCGTCTTACACAGCCTCTGCTACGCATGAAAAATGGCCAATATGACAAAGAGGGTGAATTCACTCCTGTCTCTTGGGATGTTGCATTTGACACCATGGCTGAAAAGTGGAAAGAAGCACTTAAAAAGCAAGGTCCTTCTGGCATAGGTATGTTTGGTTCAGGCCAATGGACTGTGATGGAAGGTTACGCAGCCGCTAAAATGATGAAAGCTGGCTTCCGCTCTAACAACATCGACCCTAATGCTCGTCACTGTATGGCTTCCGCTGTAGTCGCATTCATGCGTACCTTCGGTATTGATGAACCAATGGGATGTTACGATGACTTTGAAAACGCGGACTCTTTCGTTCTTTGGGGTTCAAACATGGCAGAGATGCACCCAGTTCTTTGGACTCGCATCACTGACCGTCGTCTAAGTCACCCACACGTTAAAGTCAACGTGCTATCAACTTACTACCACCGTTCATTCGAATTGGCTGACCAAGGTTACATCTTTGAACCTCAGTCTGACCTAGCAATTGCAAACTTCATCGCTAACTACATCATCCAAAATAACGCGGTAAACTGGGACTTTGTAAACAAACACACCAACTTTAAGCAAGCAGATACTGATATCGGTTACGGCCTACGTGACGATGACCCACTGCAAAAAGCGGCGGCAAATCCTAACTCAGGCAAGATGTCTGCGATTTCGTTTGAAGAGTACAAGAAATCTGTCGCGCCATACACCGTTGAAAAAACGTCTGAAATGTCAGGCGTGTCTCAACAACAACTGATTGAACTGGCTAAACAGTACGCAGATCCAAACACTAAAGTGATGTCTCTATGGACAATGGGTATGAACCAACATACTCGCGGTGTATGGATGAACAGCCTAATCTACAACATCCACCTACTGACAGGTAAGATTGCGACTCCGGGTAACAGCCCATTCTCACTAACGGGTCAGCCATCAGCATGTGGTACTGCGCGTGAAGTTGGCACATTTGCTCACCGTCTACCAGCAGATATGGTCGTAGCAAATCCGAAACACCGTAAGATCGCAGAAGGTATTTGGAACATTCCAGATGGCGTTATCCCACCTAAACCGGGTTACCACGCTGTATTGCAAGACCGTATGCTTAAAGATGGTAAGTTGAATGCTTACTGGGTTATGTGTAACAACAATATGCAAGCGGGCCCAAACATCAACGGCGAACGTCTTCCAGGTTACCGCAATCCAGAAAACTTTATCGTATGTTCTGATCCATACCCAACAGCAACAGCACAAGCAGCGGATCTTGTTCTACCTACAGCAATGTGGATCGAAAAAGAAGGCGCTTATGGTAACGCAGAACGTCGTACACAAGCTTGGTACCAACAAGTCGGTACGGTTGGCGAAGCTAAATCTGATTTATGGCAGGTGATGGAGTTCTCTAAACGCTTCAAGATGGAAGAAGTTTGGACAGAAGAACAACTTGCGAAAGCACCTCAATACCGCGGTAAGACTATGTATGACATGTTGTTCGCCAACGGCGTTATCAACAAGTTCCCAATTGAAGAAGCACGTGAGCTAAATGACGATGCTCACCACTTCGGTTACTACGTTCAAAAAGGTCTTTTCGAAGAATATGCGATCTTTGGCCGTGGTAAAGCACACGACTTAGCCCCATACGATGTATACCAACAAACTCGCGGTCTACGCTGGCCTGTTGTCGATGGCAAAGAAACACTATGGCGTTACAAAGAAGGCTCAGATCCATATGCGAAGGCAGGTTCAGGATGGGACTTCTACGGTAAGCCAGATGGTAAAGCACTGATTATTTCTGCGCCTTACGAAGCGCCACCAGAGTCGCCTGATGCTGAATACGACATGTGGCTATGTACTGGCCGTGTTCTAGAACACTGGCACACAGGTACCATGACACGTCGTGTTCCTGAACTGTATAAAGCGGTTCCAGACGCCGTATGTTACATGCACCCTGCGGATGCAAAAACACGCGGTATCCGTCGTGGCGATGAAGTTCTGATTGCGAACAAACGTGGTGAAGTACGTGTACGTGTTGAAACTCGCGGCCGTAACCGTCCACCAGAAGGCTTGGTCTTTGTACCGTTCTTTGATGCACGCATTCTGATTAACAAACTGATCCTAGACGCGACTGATCCTCTGTCTAAACAGACTGACTTCAAGAAATGTCCAGTCAAGATCACTAAGATTGCGTAAGTTTGCATGCCCTGACTGATTCGTCAGTCAGGGATAAGAATTTAGCCGATAGGCGGAGAATGAATAATGAAAAAATTCCTAATTGCACTGTTATCTGTTGGTGCTTTAATGAGTGGTGCGGCTGTAGCTGAGCTTGAGAATCCTGGTGGTATCGGTGGCTTAGAGTCATTACGTGGTGTGAGTGAATTAGAAGCAACTCGCTCTGCTGATGAGTTTAAAAAATACCCACGCGAACAAGTACTCGACAGTAGCTTTGTTTACCAGCCACCGTTGATCCCTCACAACATTCGTAGCTATGAGGTATCTCTGAATGCGAACAAATGTCTCGCATGTCACAGCTGGAAGAATGCAAAAGAGATGGGCGCAACTAAGATCAGTGTAACGCACTACGTTAACCGCGAAGACGCAGTACTGGCTGACGTATCACCTCGCCGTTACTTCTGTCTTCAATGTCACGTTCCTCAAGCCAATGCAAAACCGCTTGTTGAAAATGAGTTCAAGAGTGTCGATGCGCTTAAATAAGCAGCACGTGAGTAAATAAGAGGTTATCTATGAAATTATTGAAAGCGTTTTGGAAACGATTGGCAACCCCAAGTAAAGCTGCGGTCGGTGTAGTTCTATTTATGGGTTTCGCTGGTGGTCTTCTATTCTGGGGCGCATTTAACACGGGGATGGAGGCAACCAATACAGAGGAATTCTGTTCTGGCTGTCACGCACCTATCGTCGAGGAAATTCAAGAAACAATCCACTACTCTAACCGCTCTGGTGTACGTGCAGTCTGTTCAGACTGTCACGTACCACACGAGTGGACAGATAAGATTGTTCGTAAGGTTCAAGCATCGAAAGAGTTGTTTGCGCATTTTGTAACAAATACCATCGACACACCTGAGAAATTCGAGGAGCGTCGAGCGTACTTAGCTGAACGAGAATGGTCTCGCTTGAAGAAGAATGACTCACTTGAATGTCGTAACTGTCACGAATTTGAGTATATGGATTTCTCTGAGCAAGGTCAGCGTAGTGCAAAACAGCACTCTACTGCCCTAGCCTCTGGTGAGAAAACGTGTGTAGACTGTCACAAAGGTATTGCACACAAACTGCCTGACATGCACGGTGTTGAAGGCTGGCAATAAGGAGCACAGAAAATGAGTACTTTAGAATCCGTTATCTGGCATATCCTCGGCTATGGTGCCATGCCTTTTATCATTTTATCTGGCTTTGCGGTAGTCGCTGCAATCTCTCTATGGATACTATCGCTAGGTAAAGATAAAGAGGCGGAATAACGTTTCCCCTCCGCGCTGACACAATTTTGCCTATTTTGTATCAAGCGTAAAAAAAACCACCGCATTTGCGGTGGTTTTTTTTGCTATTTATTTGGGTAACCCTGTGGATTGTTCGACTGCCATCGCCATGTGTCACTCGTCATTTCTTCAAGAGTTCGCTTCGCCTGCCAACCAAGCTCTTTGATGGCTTTACTTGGATCGGCCCAACACTCTGCAATATCACCGGGGCGACGCGCGACAATCTGGTAAGGCACATTTTTACCAGAGGCAAGTTCAAAAGCTTTTACCATTTCAATAACACTGTAGCCATTGCCTGTCCCCAAGTTATAGATATGTAGACCCGATTTTTGACCGACCTTGTCTAACGCGGCAACGTGACCATCTGATAGATCCATCACATGAATGTAATCTCGAACACCCGTACCATCTTTGGTTGGATAATCATTGCCAAATACAGACAAGAATTCTCGACGACCAACAGCGACTTGAGAGACGAACGGCATAAGGTTGTTTGGAATGCCTTGCGGATCTTCACCGAGTTCACCTGATGGATGTGAGCCAACAGGATTGAAGTAGCGCAAAAGCGTAATACTCCACTCAGGGTTTGCTTTTTGAAAATCGGATAGACACTCTTCAACCATCAATTTACTACGACCATAAGGGTTCGTCGCACTAGTCGGGAAGTCTTCAGTAATTGGCACACTCGCCGGATCGCCATACACAGTTGCAGAAGACGAAAAAACGAGTGTTTTCACATTGGCCTCGCGCATCGCGGCAACCAAGACCAGGCTGCCATTGACGTTATTGTCATAGTATTCCAGCGGCATCGCGACCGACTCACCGACCGCTTTAAGCCCAGCAAAATGAATAACCGCCTGAATGTCATTACTCTTTAGCACATCAACGAGCAGCGCCTTATCGCGGATATCGCCCTCGATAAACATCGGTCGAACGCCCGTTACATCTTGGATACGATCCAGTACAGATGCTTTGCTGTTGTACAAATTGTCAAAGATGACTGGCGTCATACCCGCTTCAATCATCTGTATACAGGTGTGGCTGCCAATGTAACCCATGCCGCCGGTAACCAAAATATTCATATCACTAACCTTCTGAATTATTAAGGCAAATATTAACCAAAAGTCGGGGTAAAATACAGGATAGGGATACACTTAGCAGAACAATCAATCCTGATTGATGACAAATCGACCTTTTCCACTCGCCTTGGCTTGGTACATTGCCATGTCCGCTGCTTTAAGCATTTCGTCCATACTCTCGTCGTAGTCCTCTACAAAGTGTACGCCAATACTAGCACCTACGTTCAAAACACGGCCTTTGTAAACAATGTCTTTATGGATCAATGCAATTAGACGCTCGGCTAATAAAGATATAGATTGCTTGGTCGTATTGTTGATTAACACCACAAATTCATCACCGGAAAGCCTTGCGACTAAGTCATTGGTTCTCACCTGTGACAAAAGGCGTTCTGATACCTGTTTAAGCACCTCATCCCCCGCGTCGTGGCCATAGGTGTCATTCACACCTTTGAACCCATCCAAATCGAGATAGAGTAACGCGAGACCAGTTCTGTTTTCTTGTTCACTTTTGAGTACTTCCGTCAGTACCCGATAAAGCTTGGCTCGATTCGCTAGACCGGTAAGGGAATCATGGTGCGCCAGATGTTCTAGCCTTTCCATCTCCTTAAGGTTCGACAAATCGGTTAAAATATAGACATAGTCAAATGCATTCTCGTCGTCATTGTTTACGATACGCGAAACCTTTACAAACATAGGAACTTGATGTCCGTAGATGTGTTTTTCCCATACCTCACCTTGCCATTGCCCATAACTTATCACCGCCTCTTTGATTGTTGGCATAAGCGAGCGGAATTGCTGCCATTCGAAGATGTCATCGGTGTTTTTTCCCAATAATGACTCTTGAGGGTAGCCAAGCAACAATGTCAATGCAGGGTTGACCATGGTAATAACGTCATTTTCATCAGTGACTATCAACGCGTCCTGACTGTGTTCAAACACGCCAGCAGCTAGTCGCTGCCTTTGTAGCGCTAGTTCAACCTCCGTAACGTCCTGAATCGCAAACAGAAGCTGACCTAACTTGGTCAGTTTGGCGCAACTGACTTGAAGTAACTGACGCTGTTCAAACACATCCGTTACCCAAAACTGTTGGTCGATAAATTCATGCTGCTGTTTGAGTGCCTGCTTAATGCTCTCCGAGTTTCGCCCACCAATAAAGTCGAGAATATTCGCACCTTTAAGAAACGCGCTCGTACAACGGAACACTTGGCAAGCGGAAGCATTAAAATGAATAATTTCACCGGTTGAATTGACCACCATGAGCGCATGTTTTACCGCCTCGACCACTTCATTGGCGAACGATTTCTCTTCTTCCAACCTATCTAATGTGTATTCAACTTGTTGGTCTCTTTGCTTCAATCTATCCAGCATGGTGTTAAAGGCACGAACCAGCGCACCAATTTCGTCATTAGCCGTCGGGTGTACATTTAGAGTATTTTGCTTTCTGTCGATAAACGAACGCATACCGATATTTAACTGGTAGACTGGTTCGACAATGTATTTCTGCACGGTCATGTACAATACAACGCCAGCTAACACCATCAAGAGCAAGAACATCAGACTATCGAACAACGCGCGATCATAGAGTTCTTGGAAGGAGGATTTCGATATAATCACCCTCAGTTTGGCAATCACTTCTTGTTCTAGCTCGACAGGAACCAGCAAGAAAATATGATCCTTACCGATCGAATACCCTTGTCGGTTGATCTCATTCCGTTGTCCTTCTGTCGGAACTGGTGCTACAGGACCCTCTCTCTCATACATAGCGAACAATTGACCGTCAGGAGTGTAGAGTTTAACCCTCGCCACTTCTTCATCCGCAGAGAAAGCATCCAACACTTCCTTCGCGGCTAAACTGTCATCAAATAGAATGGCCGCTTGTAAGTTATACGCCACACCTTTGGCCAGCACACTGACTCGGTTGATTAGATTATCTCTCTGTGTATCCACAGCATGGTAAAACGCATACCCCTGAGACAATAGGAAAACAAGTCCAGTAAACACGATGATCGGTATGATCAATTTACTTTTGAGTGACAGATCGGTGAGTGATTTCATCATAGCTCCCCCTCAACGTCTGAAACACGTAATAAATTTGAAGATATTCGATAGCTGCCAAGGTTGTCGAGGTTAACTTTAGGTTTTATTCGTCCTGCTTTAGTCGCCAGCTCCACGGTGCCGCCGTATTCAGTAAAACGCGTAACGTCACTGACAGTAACCGTGCTTTTGGGATAAGAGTTGAGCAGCGACAAACTGCTTCTTTGCGATAAATAGACAAGATTACAATTATCGCTAGTAATTCGAATAGGCTTATCTCGTACTATTTTTCCTTGGGTAATCTCGGAGAGTAGACTTCGGATTTTTTCACTGTCGGGAAGACAAATATTGATGCTATCCATCTGCTCCTCCGCTTCCCAATAAATAAAGCTCACGATGCGATAGAGGTAGACGGCCTTAATTTGATCTTCACTATACGGCGCTGCACAAGCTTGCTTACTACCCAGTAGTAGTCCAATAACAATAAGCCAGAATGAGCGAAAATGCTTAGTATTCATAACTCAGCCTCAACGCGATGAGTTCCTCACGCAAATAGAAACTGTTTATGTCTTCATAGAATCCCTGATTCTCGGCAAGGTTTTGTACCAATAGTTCAACTAACGGCGCACTAGGGTTAGCTTGCCACGCCAACCTCACATCAAGCGTGAGGTAATTGTCCAAATGGGCATTACTCACGTAATTCACCTCTTGCCCTTTGAGCAAAAGGTCAAACTGAATTTGTTGAGTGACCTGCCATAACATTTGCAAAGACGCCAAATGTTGAGAATCTATAGATAAGCTTCCTTCTGCACTTCCGTTACTCGTAGACGAAGGCTGCCAATCATGATCTAGAGTGAGATAACTATAACTACCATACAAGGACAAAGACTCGTTGATCATCCAACGAGTGGCAATTTCTACCCCATAAGAGTCGACAACATAGCTATAAGTTAACTGGTAGATGTCAATTTGGTCATAACCCGGATAACGCCCTTGATATTCGACGCCATCGATATTGTCGTAATGGCTGTAAAACACAGACGCATCAAGCTCGACATCCTCCGTAATTAAGCGATAGCCTATATCGTAGGTAATGACAGTTTCTAGATCTCGCTCTGCCGAAGGCAGGGTCAGTTGATAGAAGTATTCAAGATGACGGAAATCACTTGAACAATCTCTTCCTGCTGGACAATACAGATGATTGGCAATGAAAATGGAGTTGGTATCCATATAAGAAGGAGCAACGATACCCCTGCCTACTCCAGCCCATACGCTGCTAATGAAATCAACATCGTAAATGGCTCTTAATTGCGGAGAAAGTTCTAAGCTATCTCCCTGTTCAAAATACTCAGCTTTAACACCCACAACCGTTTTTAGCTTGTTAGTCCATTGTCCTTCATGCTGGATATAACTATTTACAATACTGTCGGCAGCAGAGTCGATATTGTACAACCGTACATAATAATCCACTGAGTTGAGATCATAGCCTGAGAACTGATGCATTAGATCGAGAGCGATATAGCGGTAACCACCGCCATAAATAATCTGCTGACGCGGAGTCAGTTGCGTCGAGAAGTTGAACTCGGCGTCAAAAGTTGAATATTTTCCGGGGGCATCATAAGCAGAGTCGTAGTTTTGTTGAAGCCAGAAGCGATAATTACTTTCTGTATTGTCTGAGAGAGTTTGGCGAGTATCGAGTTGTGCGTAATAGGAATGGCTAGTGATGGTTTCATTGGAATAACTTGTCCCAGTGGCAAAGCCATTAGCGTAGTCAACCGTGAACATATCTTGAATGACGCTACTTTTCTCTCCTCCTAGGCGTAATATCCACTGATGAGGCCGCTCGACAACAATGCCTGCACTGTGCATGTTCCAGCGCGTATCTGGCGTGATGGGCTGGTAGACTTCAGACTTATGCTTATAGTAGGCACGAGCATATATGTCTGATGATAGCGATAAACCCTGGCGTACCGAGAGATCATAACTGCCATACTTTTGATAACTGAAGGAGACTTGCCCGCCTAACGTTTCCGTCGCTGACTTCGTCACAATGTTGATCACACCGTTTTCCGCATTCCCTCCCCAAATACTCCCAGCAGGCCCACGAAGCACTTCAATGCGGTCAATGTCATCCATCGGATAATCTACATCCGCCCAATAGACGCCACCATATATCGGACTATAAAGGCTACGTCCGTCTTGAAGAACCAACATTTTATTAAATAGGCCACTGTGAAAGCCACGTGAAGATACGATCGGCTCCGCCGCGGAATAGTGACTCACTCTAAGCCCCGGCACTAGATTAAGAGCGTCAGCTAACGATCTTGCGCCACTTCGCTTAATCCGCTCTCCATTCAGTACATAAACCGCAGCAGGAATATCAGCGAGATCTTGAGAAAACTTCGAAGCAGAATCGACAGTTACATGCAGTAGGGAAAGCTCTTCTAAACTCATTGATACCAATTCATCGAGATCGCTCTCGCTATGAGCAACCGTCGAAGCTGTGAGGAGAACCATGGAGAATAGTGATCTTTTATACATTCAGGAACCTGACAATATTAGCAAATTATATTATTCCACTTATCAATATTTAATTACACACATAACAAATTAGTTTTTTCAGTTTGTTGGCTAAAAAATGAAACCGATCACTGTTTAATTTAGTCAATTGAAACATGTTACTAGGTGATTTGATTAGGGAATTCTTTCATTGATGATAAAACGTTCAATCAGTCTCAATTGTGATATGGGTGAGAGCTTCGGTTCTTGGACAATGGGTAATGACCGATCAGTCATGCCACATATTGATATGGCGAACATCGCATGCGGATTTCATGCCTCCGACCCTAAGATCATGAGTGATACAATTAAACTTGCGATCAAATATAACGTTAAGGTCGGCGCGCATCCCAGTTACCCCGATCTGCAAGGGTTCGGCAGACGCAGTATTCCAATGCCAGCAGAAGAAATTACTGCGATGCTTATCTACCAAATTGGAGCGATTAAAGGGTTATGTGAGAGCCACAACTGCGAGCTCAGTTACATAAAGCCCCACGGGGCACTATATAACGACATGCAAAAAGATATGGTTATCTTTGAGGCCGTGGTTGATGCTGTCTCTAGCTTTAACTTACCTTTAATGACTCTCGCTATCACAGATAATCAACGACTCCTCGACATCGCCGATCGATATGATGTGCCTCTGTTATTTGAAGCTTTTTCTGATCGACGCTATCAAGCCAATGGACAACTTGCGCCCCGCAGTATGCCGAACGCCGTTATTAGCAGCGAAGACGATATTCTCAATCAAGTTCAACAAATTGTTCAGTATGGGAAAGTTCGCACGATAGACGGATTCTCTATTGCTCTCGATGCAGACACGATTTGCGTGCATGGTGATAACGAACAGGGAATCAAGATCATCGAGAAAATCAGATCGTTAATCCAACAAGAGAGGTCGGGCTAATGAACATTGACACGTCCATTGATCCCGTTGCGGAATGTTCAATTTTAATCCGTTTTCATAGTGATCCTAACGACCACCTTTCTTGGGTCATTGGAGAAATCAGTCATTATCTCAGCAACCAGCTTGGGGTCTGGGTGATGAATGTCACTCCCTCCTTTGATTCAATCCTTATTGACTACCTTCCTCACCGCAT
This sequence comes from Vibrio sp. TRT 2004, assembly GCF_050113735.1. Classification (NCBI taxonomy): domain Bacteria; kingdom Pseudomonadati; phylum Pseudomonadota; class Gammaproteobacteria; order Vibrionales; family Vibrionaceae; genus Vibrio; species Vibrio sp. TRT 2004. The sequence continues at coordinate 44,775 of NZ_JBNJOH010000014.1, forward strand.
TTCAATTTTTGAGTTCGTCCCCTATTTGGAAAAACTCGTGACCGAAGCGTTACATCACATGCCGGAGTACCATCAGCCAGATATCTTAGAGCTGCCTATCTATTATGATGTTTCAGTGGGTCCAGACCTTGAACTCTATACTGAAAAAGGAATAGCCATTGACGACGTGATTTCACGCCACTGCGATGCTGAGTACACGGTAGGTGCGATTGGATTTTCAGCAGGATTTGCCTTTCTTAGCCAAGTTGACCCCGCTATTCAACTGCCACGAAAACGCACTCCTCGGGTATCTTTACCAAAGGGCAGCGTCGGTATCGCGAACCACCAAACCGCGATTTATCCAAGCGATAGTCCTGGAGGGTGGAACATCATAGGCAATTGTCCTATCGACCTTTACCATCCCAATAGTCACCCTATCCTGCCTTTTACTATCGGTACACGTGTACGTTTAAAACGCATTGAATTAGATGAATTTATTAGTCTAGGCGGGCAAATAACTGAGGGATGGCAATGATAAACGAGTGCTACGTTGAAGTCATTAAACCGGGTCAACAGACTTTGATCCAAGACTTTGGTCGATTTGGCCTTGCGCATTTTGGTATAACACAAGGTGGGCCTGTTGATGACTACGCCTATAGCTGGGCGAACCATTTGCTGGGCAACACGGTCAACATGCCCACACTTGAAATAACCTTAGGTCAGGCAGAGTTTCTTATTCATTCAAGCTGTGAAATGGCCATCGCTGGTGGTGATCTTGCCGCACGGCTGGATGAGCAACCACTTGAAAACTGGTCAACGTTTAAAGCGAGCAAAGGTCAACGTCTTACATTTGGACTACCTAAAAATGGCTTACGCAGTTACCTAGCGATTAAAGGCGGATTCATCGTTCCACCTCAGTTAGGCAGTGCCGCAACCGTAACGCGAGATCAGTTGGGTGGGTTAGCATCAGGCTGTCCACTATCACTTGGAGATGTACTCAAATTTGCGCCGCATGTCCCCCATCGTCGACCAGTACAAATGACGTTCCGCTATAAACCGGATTACAACCTGCCTATCGAACTACGTCTAATAGAAGGTTATCAGGTAGGTGATTTTTCACGTGACGCTATTAATGGGTTGTACAATCTTGAATTTGATGTCAGCCAATTGATCAATCGCATGGGTTATCGACTCTCTGGTAATAAGATTGCAGCGCCGGAAAAAGAATATTTAAGCGAAGGAATTGCACTAGGTTCAGTTCAGATCCCGCCAAGTGGTGAACCCATAGTGCTTCTAAATGATAGGCAGACTATCGGCGGCTATCCAAAAATCGGTTGTGTGGCAAGGATTGACCTGCCTCGCCTTGCGCAAGCGAAACCTGGGCAAAAAGTCCGCTTTGTACGGGGTGATTTACTGGGTTTGCAGGATGTGTGGTGTCAATGGGCACGATTCTTCGGCTATTAGGGCCACGCGGCCCTAATAACCGCTATTGACCATAATATTGAGCGAGTTGCTGTGGATATGTTCTCGCTTGCGCCAGTTCTTTCGCTCTGCTCTCAATCTCTGCCTCACTAAGAGCAAGCGTGATCGGATGAAGCTGCTCAATCGTCAGGTCTTGGTAGTGAAACAGTTGCCACTGCTGGACGAGTTTTACCGCCGCTTCGTAGGCTGATGAACCTTTCACCACCTCCACCCGCGCGTAGTGCTTGCCTTCAAACGTCACATCAGCCGCACGCAATGTGTCATCCTTGCCGGGTATTTGCTGTGCACCAAACAATGGTGTACCGAACTCATGAGCCACGGAGTAATCAGGGATAAATCGCGCCATATGTTCTATTGCACGTCGACTTCGTTGAATAATAACGTCCTCATCCCAGCCTTTCTGGATTTTAGTTTTCAACCGCAGTGGTAAGCTTGGCTGTGATGAATCAGCGCTAGAAGCAACTAAACCATCTTCAAATAATGTGATGTCTTTGGTCATGCCATGCAATTGAAAAATACCATCAGGATAAGGTGTCAGCTGTGCCATTCCGTTTGGTGTGCCACGTGGTCCGTGGAAAATTACTTCAGGCCAAAGTTCTTCGCATTGTGGCCAATGTGTCACATAGGCCGCTTTAAACTCGACCAGACGTTCACGTGGTTTCTGCGCTAAGTCATCGATTGATCCTGTCTCATAACCACAAGCGTTGACCAAGTAATCTACCTGAAGAAACTCAATGTTTCCCTCTCTGTCGATACACTCCACTGTCCAACCTTGGTCTGACTCTTCAACACCTATCACTTGAGTTTGTGCCTTAAGTTGGCAGTTAGGCATTTTTTCTAGAGCCAACGTCGCTGCTGCTGCAATTCGAAAAACACTCCACCCATACTCTTGAACAGCAACAACCGGAAATTTTAACACCTCCAAATCAACATGCTTGGCAAAAGGAATCAGCCATTCATCAATGGTAGTAGGATTTTGGGGTTGCTCTAAGCATGCCAGGGCTTCAATTTCATCACGACTATAAAACTTGTAGTAGTCTGCGGGTTCACCAAGCACCTTGTTGGCTATGTCTTGTTTTACAAGTTCAGCATAGCAGTCTTGAATCGTAATAAGGCGCTCGTAGAGCTCTTCAGGCGAGCCTCCATCACTGTATGGCACCGCGATGACCGTTGGACGTTTATTGACGGTTTGCGGATACAAGCGAATGGTATCGATGGATTGTTTTAGTAGCTCGATACATTGTTCAGTCGAGATCTCTCTGTACAAATTTCCACCAGCATGGAGATGGCATATCGGCGGACCACCGACCAGCCCAGATCCTTTCTCGATTAGGTGTACGTTTAGGCCCAACTCCGCCATGTGGACAGCGGCCGTTGCTCCTGCGATACCGCCGCCAATAATGGCGACGCTAGGAGTGCGAATTTGTTGCGATTCAGATTGCATTAATGTGGCTAATTCGTTCATTCTCAGGATATTTTACTGCCATTAACGAGTGAATAAAATCACAATTTTTGCATGGTGAATTAGTGACATTTTGACGAAAAAAATGAAAAAAGTGCTTGACTCAAAAATGGTGAAACCAGAAATAATTGCTTCTGTGAATAACAAATCGTTGACGGGCTTTTGCTATAGAGGCTTGTGGCAAATTGTAACTTATCTACAGGCCAAGTTATCCCAAACTTTATCCACCGTTTTTGTGGATAACTGAACAACTTGGCCGAATAGATTTAGCTAACTGCCTTATTTATAGGGGTTAGTAGGCCTTTTATTAGGCTGTTAACCACCAGCGCCAATGTGAAAAAAGTACCTAACGGCAGTGTAATCCACAGCACGAGATGTAGGTTGGGCTTAAGATCAAATCCGTACACCATCAGAGCCCCAACGACAGCTTCTGATCCGATTGATGCGATTAAAGCCGCAATCAAAGACATCAATCCATATTCAGCCCAAATGGTTTGTTCTACACGCTTTTTACTCGCTCCTAGCGTCCGGTAAAGTTGAATTTCATCCTGTCGCTGCCCTAAGCTCAAACGCAACAAGGTGAAAATCAACAATAATCCAGACAATACACCGATTGCTGCCAGTAATGTTATCGACCAAACAATCTGTTCAAGCAGTTGCTGAATCTTAGCGCCCATCACTCGTATATCCATCAGACTGACTGTGGGGTATTGACGAGATAAACCATTGAGCAATTCGTTGTGACTATCTTCAACCCGAAAACTCACTAAGTAAGTAGCCGGTATGTTGGCTAGTACGTCTTTGGTAAAGATAAAGTAAAAGTTAGGCTTCATATCCCGCCACTCAACAGAACGAATCGAGTTAACTGTTGCCGTCACGGTTTGGCTATTAATGACAAAACCTAACTCATCGCCAATAGATAAATTGAGTTCATCGGCCACATCCTGTTCGACGGACACACCATTGGTTTCACTCCATTGACCTGTGATCAATTGATTGTGAGCCGGAATGCCATCAGCAAACGTAAAGTTTATCTCTCTTCTCAACGCGTCACTCGACTCAGGACCATTGGCCAGCGACTTAGCGTCAACCCCGTTAATATCAAGTAAGCGACCGCGAATGATTGGATAGTCCTGAGAACGCTCAATAGCGTTATCATCCAGAACTTTCAAGTAACCCTCTTTTTCGTAAGGTGCAATGTTAAGGGCGAACGCGTTGGGGGCATCTTTGGGTATGGTTCTACTCCAATCGGATAGCAGATCGGTTCGTACTAGCCACATCGTTGACAGCAACATCAAAGAGAGAGCTAAAGCACCGAACTGAATTCCTGTCGCTGACATAGAACGATTTATTCTGCTCAACGCTAACTTGAGCGGAGGAGACAAAGGCATCTTAGCGAGTGATTTTGTAATCACTACACTCAGTAGCCCTAACACAATGAACAATACGCCCATTCCGGCTAACACTATCCACACCAATAAATTATCGTAATACGCGACTAACATGGGGATTAGCGGGAACAAAAGTAACAGATATCTTTGCTTGCTTTGCAGAGAATGTTGCTCAGCTTGCATCACATTTACCGCACTGACGTTAATCAAATTGAGCAGCGGAATTCCTAACGCAGGAATGGCAATCAGAATACTGGTGGTTATTGCTATTATTGCCGGTTTGATACCATAGCTAGGCAGTGGATTAGGTAATAAATCGACCAATGGTATTCTTAGCAAAAACTCAAGCAGTATGCCTAAAGACGTGCCCAGTACAATAGCAGAAATAAGAAGAATGGATACCTGAGTCAGCAACCAGCGAGTTAACCAACGTTTGCTCGCCCCTAAACTCTTGAGCATCGCAATGGCTCTTTTCCTCGTTGCTACGTAGTGCTGGCAAGTTAACACCAATGTCGTCGCTGCCATGATGATCACTATCGCCACCGTTAGGGAAAGGTATTGTTCCGTTCTCTGAAATACTTCATTGGTTCGGCTAGCACTATTTTGGTCACGCCAACGGTCACTAGGTGTCAATGTGACGTTCGCTTTGAGCTGTTCAATCTCCGACTGGTTTGCGTCAATGAACAGGCTGTAGCGAACTCTGCTACCGATTTGCACCGCACCTGTTTTACTTAGATCATCACTATGAATAAACGCAGATGGCATTTGTTGAAACGGGTTAAAACTCAGTCCGGGTTCCTCGACTATTCGCCCACTGACGGTAAAATCCGCGTCGCCAACTGTGACGGCGTCACCAATTTCAACTTGTAGCTGTGCAAATAGCCGTTCGTCTAGCCAAAGCTGCCCAGGTTCCACTTTTGAATATTCAAGCTTGTCATCACTCAGTCGCATCTCCCCTTGCAGCGGGTAGCGACTATCAACAGACTTAACGGTGATAAGTTTCATCGCATTGTCGCTAAATGCCATGGTTGCAAAACGTGTCTGTTGTGAAGCAGTGAGACCACTTTGTTCTACGAGCTTTGTGAGCGTGGCAGGCAAAGGGTTTGACGAGGTAAATACTGTGTCTGCGGTCAATGCTTGCTTACCCTGCTTGACCACCACTTGTTCCATTCTCTCTGCAAGCGCGGTGAGGGCAAATATACACGCGATGATCATCACCAATGCAATCGAGACTGGCCATAATTGGCCTTGTCTGATCTCGCTAATGCTCCAGCGTATCATCTGACTGTTAAATGCTCCGTGATTTGATTTCCCCATCACTAAGCCTCCAGCTTGCCTGCTTTCATGGTCAACACCCTATCGCAACGTTTCGCGAGTTTCTGATCATGCGTCACCAAAACCAGTGTCGTACCATGCTTTTTATTCAGTTCAAACAGTAGCTCAATGATCGTGCTCGCCGTTTGTTCATCTAAATTACCCGTTGGCTCGTCGGCAAACAGTACTTTAGGCTGAATCATAAAAGCACGTGCCAAAGCTACACGCTGCTGCTCCCCACCGGATAACTGCGTTGGAGAGTGATGGATACGATTTCCAAGCCCTACAGATTCAAGTAACGTCGTCGCCCTTTGCTTATCTTCGCTTTCACCTTTCAGCAAACAAGGGAGAGTGACGTTGTCTAACGCGCTAAGGCTCGGGATGAGTAAAAAACTTTGAAACACAAAGCCAACCGATTCACTGCGAATAGCCGCTCTCGCTTCATCATCAAGCGTGTGTAACGATTGTCCTAGAAGGTTCACTTCACCACTGGTGGGGATGTCCAAACCTGCCAGCAATGTCATCAGTGTCGATTTTCCAGCACCAGATGTCCCTACAATAGCGACACTTTCTCCTTCCTTGATGTCGAGATTGACGTCTTCAAGGATTGTTAATTGCTCTTGTTTAGTAGAGACTATCTTAGACAATGAGTGTGCTTTAATTACGGATGTTTGCATGTTTCGACTACTTTCCTTTGTACTTTTACTGACTTTTATTAATCCTGCGTATAGCAAAACCCTGATGATTCTCGGTGATAGCCTTAGCGCTGGCTACCAAATGCCGATCGAGCAAGCATGGCCATCTCTTCTTACGCAAGATCTCGCCAATAAGGATCAACATGTTACCGTAATCAATGCTAGCATTTCTGGCGACACAACGGGCAATGGTTTAGCACGTCTTCCTAAACTGTTAGAGCAGCACAAACCTGACTACGTCCTAATAGAACTTGGAGCCAATGATGGACTGCGTGGCTTTCCACCGGGTCTGATTGGAAACAACTTATCACAAATGGTGGCATTAATTAGGCAAACAAATGCCAAACCACTTATTATGCAGATCCATGTACTGCCAAACTATGGCAAGCGTTACACTGAAGCCTTTTCAGCCGTTTATCCTTCATTAGCCGCAAAGCTCGATGTCCCCTTACTGCCCTTTTTCCTTGAAGGTGTGATTATCAAACCTGAGTGGATGATGGACGATGGCCTTCACCCTAAGCCGGAGGCACAAGCTTGGATTTCAAGTTTTGTTGCCAATCAGTTAATTAATCACTTCTAGTTGCCCTAGCTCAATGAAGTTTACATAGCTTTACGTTAATTTTCTCCGAATACCCTCAGTAGGTGAAGGACAAAAAATGATTATAAAACCTGTAATAGATGGCGTTGTTGCACGCAGCGCACATCCATTAGGCTGTGAGCAAGCCGTGCTTAACCAAATTGAATATGTAAAGTCTTCTCAACTCATAACCAACGGGCCCCAACGCGTCTTAATCATCGGTGGTTCATCTGGCTTTGGCCTAGCCTCCCGAATTGCTCTGACATTCGGTGCTCAGGCTGACACCATTAGCGTATCGTTTGAAAAAGCACCTTCTGAACAAGGGACAGGGTCTGCGGGTTTCTACAACAATTACTATTTTAAACGCCACGCCAAACGCGCGGGACGAATCGCTGTAAATATCCATGGTGATGCTTTTTCTAAACAGATAAAAGATGACGTCATTGAAGCGATCGAAACCTATTTTGAAGGTGAAGTTGACCTGATTATTTACAGTGTTGCGTCAGGCGTGAGACCAAAAGAACAACCAGGACAGTTCTGGCGCTCTGCTATTAAACCTATTGGTCAACCTGTGTCAGGGACTACGCTACTGCTTGAAAATGATAAGTGGTACAACTCAAAGTTAGAAGCTGCGAGCGAAGAAGAGGCAGAAGCGACACGCAAGGTCATGGGTGGCGAAGACTGGGAAGCATGGATCGATGCTCTGATCAATTCAGAGTCGCTTGCTCATGGTTGTAAAACGATCGCCTTTTCTTATATTGGCCCAGAACTGACTCACCCAATCTACCTTGATGGCACATTAGGCCGAGCGAAAATAGACCTGCATCAAACCAGCCATGCCTTGAATCTGAAAATGGCGAACTTCGAAGGCGGCGCATACGCAACCGTCTGTAAAGCGTTGGTGACCAAAGCGAGTGTCTTTATACCAGGTCTAAGCCCATACATTATCGCTCTGTATAAAGTGATGAAAGAGAAAGGCACCCATGAGGGATGTATCGAACAAATGCTACGTCTGTTTAGTTGCAAACTTTACGGCTCTGAGCCTGTCCCTGTTGATGGTGAAAGGCTGATTAGAATGGATGACTGGGAACTTGATGCGGATACACAATCACAAGTTAAGCAGTTAATCAGTGAAATGGATTGCGGCAACTTCATGCAGTTAGGTGATTACTCTGGCTTCAAGCATGAGTTCCTCAATTTAAACGGATTCGATTTGCAAGGTGTAGATTATTCAACCGACATCAATATTGATAAGTTTATAAAATGAAGTTATTGTTTTAAAACCACGTCTCATTAATAAGACAAAGTGTATTGATTGCCCCAAAGCTGAGCCTTGGGGCTTTTTTTTGTCTATTTCATCATGCATCCTTGAACTCCTGTGCCGTCCACCGTTTAATTATTAAACATTTCTTTACCCGTATGTGCATCGTAACGACTATCCTTAAAACAGAGAGCAAGGACTGCCCTTATAAAAAATTAACAACAGGGAGTTTGTATGTCTAAGTTAAATACAGACAACATGGTAATTCCTGATGAAATGAGCTCGGGATGGCAAGTTATCGTTAACCTTTTAGCTGAGATTATTTCCGTACCAGCCGCTTTAATCATGCGCGTGCACAAAGAGCATATTGAAGTGTTTAGCGTGAACAATAACAATGCCCATCCCTATCACATTGGGGACAAAGAGGGTTTAGGCCAAGGTCTTTACTGTGAAACGGTGATCAACGAAAGTCGGCTGCTTTTGGTGCCTAACGCGTCCAAGGATAGCCAGTGGCAAAACAATCCTGACATGAAATTCGGCATGCTAGCGTATTGCGGCTTACCCTTACGTTGGCCTAACGGTAAAATGTTCGGAACCATCTGCGCGCTCGATAATATTGAAAACCCGTTTAATCAAACCTATCAACAATTGTTGATGTCATTTCGTGACTCCATTGAGGCACAACTAAAAACCGTTTTTCAAAACTACCACCTTCAACAACTCAACAGCGAGTTGGAATCGCGCGTTCAAACTCGAACACAAGATCTGGTCAAACTCAACTTTTCTCTAAACCAAGAGATCGACAAGCGCCGCGCCGCCGAGCGTCAAGTACGCTATCAGCAGTTGCATGATTTGGGGACAGGTTTTTTGAATCGTTCAGCACTCGAGTCAGAGGCAAGTCGTTTGATCCAAAATGTCTCGGATAATCAATTCCGAAAAGTCGGTGTACTGCACGTCGGCTTTACCAACGGACGACGTATTCAATCTAAGTATGGCTACTCAACTTGGGAACACATCCTTATTGAATTTCGTCAGCGACTCCATCAACACTCAGCATTGAATGTGATAACCGCACGTCCAAGCTCCACTGACTTGGTGTTTATTTTTGAAACCAACAGCTACGACAGCGATATTTATCTGCTATGTCAGGAGTTGGTCGATGTCAGCCAATCAAAGTTTACTGTCGAAGGGGAAAGCCTACACCTACATAGCTATATTGGTGTCGCCAGTTCAGACGAAAGCCAGTGTGCTAAAAGTCTACTTAAATACGCCTCTGAAGCGATGCAATCTTGTAAAGATTCCGGTCATAAATTCAGCTTTTACTCTCAGGACATCTCCGATACACAGAAAAACATCAGCCAACTTGAAAGTTACCTGCTTCAGGCTGTTCGTAACGATGACCTGCTTCTCTATTTCCAGCCTAAAGTGTCACCGGAAACCCATCGTTGGGTAGGAGCAGAAGCACTTCTTCGTTGGCGACACCCTATTCTCGGTGATATTTCCAATGAAACACTAATCCACTTAGCGGAACAAAACGGCCTCATCTTTGAAGTGGGAAGCTTTGTGCTTCGTTCTGCGATTCAAAAAGCCGCAGAATGGTCTGCCAAGGTGGATAACTTTCGCGTCAGTGTCAATGTTTCTGCAGTGCAGTTGCAAAGTCCACAATTTGTCAATCAGATTGAAGATCTACTCACTGCCTACGAACTACCTGCACGCTACTTAGAGCTTGAGATTACTGAAAGTGGTCTGATTGCGGATGAAGTCGTTGCACGTAACACGCTGCAGTCGCTAAACAAGCTAGGAGTGACGCTGTCACTAGATGATTTTGGTACGGGCTACGCATCATTCAATTACCTGAAAAAATTTCCGTTTGACGCCATTAAAATCGATAAGAGCTTTGTCCATCAACTTGATGAAAGTGAACAAGACAAAGAGATCATGCGCTCGATTATCAGTATTGCACAGAAGCTGAGCTTACAAGTTACCGTTGAGGGGATAGAAAACGAAAAGCACGAGGCGTTTATCATCACCGAAGGATGTGATATCGGTCAGGGCTACCTTTATGGTAAACCAATGCCCTATGATGAATTCGAAAACAATCTTTACAATCAGATATCTTCGTCGATGAAATATAGTTACTCATCACAACCACACTAGTCCTTTACTCTTAGGCGAGCGATTCCTATAATCCTCGCCTTTCGTGTTCCTAACCGACGATATCAAGATGGATCAGTTAACTGCAAAGCTAAAGAAAATTGAAAAACAGAACTACCGTGCGTACCAGCAAATCAAAGGCGATTACGACTTCGGTGACTACACATTCCATATTGAATACGTACAGGGTGACCCATACGCTTCAGCATCACGTGTGCGTGCCGTTCGCCCTTGGTCATTAACAGGACTCGCTTGGCTACTGAAGAAATCTGCACACTACCAGATTGCAGCGCGCGATTTTATTGCGCGTAGTTTCGCACAACTTGCCAAACAAGACTCTTTACTCAGTATCAGTTTAACAGGACAAGCGGTACTCGACAGCACGGCAGTTCTATTCACCGATGAAGGCATAGAATTGCGTTTTCGCGTCAATCTGCCAGCAGAGGGACGCTCAGTGTTAGGCAAAAAAGCGGATAACCTTTTGACTTTTCATTTGCCTAAGTACATACGTCGAGCCACTCTTGAGCGTGAACTAGACTTAGAAGCCTTGAAACATCATTGTGAGGTCATTGAAGACCAATATGCTTTGCGTAGCCAACTTAATAAATTAGGGCTTATCGCGTTTGTTGGGAACGGTTCGATACTGCCTCGAGTTGCTGGCAACTGCGACTTACCAATGAAAGATGCCATCCCATTTGTTGCTCCGCAATCACTTGAGGTGACAATAGAGACCCCAAACCAAGGCGCGATCACAGGCCTAGGTATCAAGAAAGGCATTACTCTGATCGTCGGTGGTGGATTCCACGGTAAGTCGACGCTGCTAACAGCAATTGAGCGCTCTATCTACAATCACATTCCTGGCGACGGTCGTGAAACCATAGTCACTAACGACGGAGCGATGAAGATCCGAGCTGAAGATGGTCGTTGTGTCCACAATCTCAATCTGTCTAACTACATTAACCATCTGCCAATGGGCAAAGATACTCGAGATTTCTCGACTCAAGATGCCTCTGGTTCAACGTCTCAAGCCGCATGGCTTCAAGAGTCTATTGAAGCGGGCGCATGTGGTTTACTCATCGATGAAGACACCTCAGCGACCAACTTTATGATTCGTGATGAACGAATGCAGGCGTTGGTAAGTAAAGGCGATGAACCTATTACTCCGCTCGTTGATCGCATCGGTCAGCTAAGGGATCAAATGGATGTATCGACGATTATCGTTATGGGTGGTTCAGGTGACTATCTAGACGTAGCCGATACCGTTATTCAGATGCATGACTATCAGCCTGTCGATGTGACCGCGAAAGCCAAACAAGTTGTGCTTCAGCATCCAACCGAGCGTCACAATGAAAGCGAAGCGGAGTTAGAAACCTTTCGTCCACGAGCACTGAACTGTTCAGCTCTACAAAAAATCTTAGTCGATGGAAAATTTCGAGTCGCAGCCAAAGGCATCGATTCACTGCGCTTTGGCAAAGAGTTCACCGATCTGACTGCGCTCGAACAACTAGAGTCTAGCGCTGAAGTCAATGCCATTGGCTGGCTATGGTTCCAACTGGCTCAGCGCCCTGGCTGGGTAAATAATCCTGCGAAAGAAATTAAAGAAATGCTGTATGGTGATTGGTCTGCGCTCATGCCAAACCAAGGCGATCTAGCGAAACCACGCCCGTTAGATGTGATGGCAGCACTAAATAGAATGCGTAGCTCTCAATTTAAACCATCGAAATGATGTTTTAACCGTAACTGATGTATAAAGCGCCTTAACTGGCGCTTTTTAGATCATGAATCATGAGTTTTATACTGGAAACCGAACATCTTATTTTACGAGATTTTACTCAAGAGGACATTCAGCACTACGTTAAACAGTGCCAAGATCCCAAGTATCAACGTTTTTACAATGAACAAGATTGCTCACAAACCAAGAGTGAGCAACTGGTTAAGATGTTCATTACACAAGCTGAACAACAACCGCGCCAACAGTTCCATTTGGCGATTACCGATAAGATGACCGGTAGCTACTTAGGCATTGCCGCTCTGCGCGTCGAAAACGAACAACAAGCGTCCATCGGCTGTGGTTTGGTGCGTGGAACACAAGGAAAAGGAGCCAGTGAAGAAGCAATGAGAGCCCTATTGCAATATGGCTTTGACCAATTGTCTATTCATCGAGCCTATGCGGAAACCATCTCTGAAAACCGAGCAGCAATCAGACTATGTTCACGACTTGGAATGCGGGTTGAAGCGACTCTGGTTGAAAATCGCTACTTTAAACAACGCTGGTGGAACACGACTATCCTTGCAATACTCAAAGAAGAGTTTAACCGCTTATGAGCGCGTTAATGGCGTAGTACGTTCCATGCTTCGCAGAGAACTCGAAAACGTTCACTGTCTCCTTTCTCACGATCTGGGTGCCATTTGAGCGCCAGTTTTCGCCATGTTCTTCTAATTTCTGTTTGGCTCGCATCATGATGAAGTTCAAATAGACTCAACGCCTTCGCTCTGTCCATGTCTTTACCATTGGTGCTGCCAACAGAATGACGGTAGCGCGTCCAGAACTCATTGAGTAAACGTTTCACTTCGCCCTCTTCCGCTTCATAGTTCTTCCAGTGGATGTAATAATCACGCAGTGGGTCGTTTACGTCGACTTCATGACCTGCGACTTGATGTGCAGGCATCAGAACAATATTCATCGCTTCAACTTGCAGCCATTTCTCTGGATAGAGCGTTTCCTGAAGTTGGTAGAGCGCATTCATGATAAGAAAGTTACGCTTAAATAGATCTTTTTCTGGAGAAGGGTCTAGTACGGGGATAAAACCAAGATCGCCCAAATGAGAAGCCAAAGTGTGTACTTTCCAGCCACTTGGGTGTTTTCTTAGAACCTCTAATACCGGCCAAAGCAACGGGTTTTCCATATACTGCTGAAACTGGGCAGTGAGTTGTTGTTTATCGTCCATAAGCCTTTCTCTTTTTTTATTCAATAAATGACATAATCACTTATTTGTCGAGTCTTGCTTGTTACATTTGTCGCCTGAGCCATAAAAAAGAGCCACCTTTGCTGACTCTTAATTGGTGAATGAATACAGACTAAATGACACCAAGCTCTCTTAGGCGTTCCATCAAGTAACTATCTGCGGTATGGCGTTCAGATAAGACGACTTCTGGTTTTGGATGAAGGAACAGCCGTGAATGTTCTTGACGTGAGCCATCAGGGTTGATCACGCGGTGTGTGGTCGATGGGAAATATCCACCCGATGCTTCTTGTAGCATATCGCCAATGTTGATGATCAAGTTACCGAAGCCACATGGGGTATTCAGGTTCCGATAAACGCTTACACCAGTTCCCTTATTAACACTTCTCGATTTGTAACCACTTGAAAATACCTCTGCATTCATTAACTGACTAGAACCTCATTCGTTGACATTTACCCTAGTCTAGCCATCTGAAAACTGAATAATCACCTTATAGGTAATGATCAGATATTTGCTAGAAAGAATAAATTGTAACAAAATCCTAAATCGCTGTACAAAAAGCAACTAGAAATTATGTTGTAATCCGCCTAAAAACAACAAAGGCGAACACTTGGTTCGCCTTCACTTTATGGAGTTGGCCATTCATCAAAATCAACTCTTTCATCACTTATGTAGTAGAGAGTATCTCCTGGATGAATAATCATCTCGAGGTCAGGGTTAAGTATGACAACTTCCTCATTTCGACGCCTCATACCAATAATTGTAGATTCAGTTTTCTGCTTAAAATCTATGAAAATATCCAATACTTTAAATGAACATTCAGACTTAACTTCAATCCCATATTGAGTCTGACCGCGTTCAGCACTAACCATTTCACTATGTAAGAGGCTTGACCCAATATCTATGACACTTTTGGCCAGAAGCTCTGTGCTGAGATTGGAGATAGCTTCGGCATTTGGACATTGTAACTTAAGAATTTTTGCTTTAACAGGATCATTAAAATGAGCGACTAAATGAGCAGTTCCATTTAGAGAACTCGCAAAAAGAGCGATCGTCAGCGTATTTTCATCTGCGTCGGTATCGATGATGATGCAGCTAGCTCGGCTTAAAGCTGATCTTTCTAACTCATCTTCATTGGTAAACGAAGGGACGTTGATAAAAGAAACCAAATCCGGCAACGGGTTTTCATGTTGCTCTACTGAAATGAGCACAATATCCCTTTTATCTTCTCGAGCAATCTGTTTTACCAGTGAGGGGGTCCGATTTTGGTTATATCCGACTAACACTATATGATCAGACTTGTTTCTAACTGTATGCATACCTTTTTGTTTCCTGTACCAAAGAGACATTCCTTTTGCCAATAATTTACCAGCAACCAATGCGAATAACCCTAGAGCGCCAGGTATCACAACAAGTGCCGTGAATGCCTGTCCTACCTCAGTTAGCGGGTGCAAATCCCCAAAGCCCACCGTGGAGCCTACAGTTACTAAATAATAGGTCATCCTAATTGGTGATTCGATCAAGTGACCTTCGCCTAATAGCAGGTAACCAAAATAGACAATGAGAACAAAACTCAGTGTTAGCAGGCCTAAATGCAATTTACCTAGGCCATCTGCAACTACTGAGAAGTACTCATCCCAAAGCTCAATTAACTTCTTTGAGATATTTTTCTGCATTTTAGTTGTTCTTAATATCGATAGGGTTCAGATGTACGCCTGTTGAAATTACTAACTCATGCTCTAGGTTGCCAGAAACCTTGTTGTACTTCTCTTCGGCACAAACAAGCAACAATTCTACACTTGCATGATGACTATCAATCTCACGAATATATGGCATAAAGAATTGGTCAGTTTCAGACTCCGTTCCGTTCTTGAAGTACGTTTTCTCTGTGATTACTTCAGGTTTGTTACCTTCAAACGACTGAGTGAACTGGTGACCTTCAAGTTCGTATTGACCAATTGCTATTTTATCGCGAAGAAGTGGTTGCCAATCAGCATCAAGAATTCCCTTTGTATCGTGAAAGTACCAAAGGATAATCTCGATTATTTCATTGTCTTCCAACTGAATCTGAAGGAACCCATCATCATCAGTGTAGTAGCGAACGATTTTTCGGCGTTCATCCAAATCAACAACCCCTATTGCTTCAATCCTTTGCTCTGGTGCAGCACCTTCAATGATCAATGAACTTTCAAGGGAACGAAGTTTGAGTGCATCCAAAGTAAATGTGCCGCCAAGGTGTAAGCCTAGGACTTGAGGCAATTGAGGTTTTTCTGGTTGCGATGGCACCGGAGTTGGCTCGCCACCGAAAAGTTTTTTTATTCTATTTAACATATGAAATCCTTGTAGCAGAGAAAAAAGGCGACTCCAAAGAGTCGCCCTTGTAGACGTTATGTTAACTGTCTTTCTTTGTCAGGCTATCTAAAAGTGCTTGAGCATCTTGAGATGGGCCTGCTTTTTCTGCTGCGATTCGAGCGTCCAAACCTGATGGTGCACTAGCTTCCGCTGCGCGCTCTTGTGCTGCATCAAGCATGTGACCGTTCTTCTCTTGACGAGCTTTGATACGCTCAAAGGCATCTAAAGCTGTCTTAGATTTTGAATCAAGGCCAGTTGTCGCATTCAACGTTGCAGCTTGAGCCTTTTGGAGCTGCTCTGTTGAACGGATCGAATCGATTTCTTCTTTCATTGCAACAATACGCTCTTTCAGACCTTGAACAGTCGAAATCAGGTTATCTTCTGTCTTCTTAGTCTGTTCAACGCGTGACTTAGCAGTTTCTAGCTGAGGTTGAAGCTTAAGGATTTCTTGAGCCACTTCCAAAGCAAGTTCTTGGTTGTCATTGTTGGCAAATTGCTGCGCATCTGCTTTGTAACCGGTAATTTTGGCTTCCAGATCATGGACCGTCTTTTCATGTTGTTTGCGTTGTCCGCGCACTTCATTGATATTTTGGTCAAACTTCTGAATTTCACCTTCTGCTTGGCGGATATAGTGCTCAAGCTCGGGAATTGCATTTTTATCTGCTACTGCTTCAGCTTTCGCTTCTGCTTTACCGACAAAACCAGCTACTAATCGTGAAAAAATACTCATTATTTACCTTCCTTTTGGTTACTTAGTTTCTCGTAGAAAATCGCTAGAAGAATGGAGAATTTCAGTAACGTTCTGGAATAGCATAACGAGCTCAAGTTCTACATTATCAAGGATTGAGCTAGATGACAACGCTCCAAACGCAACATAGTATTTTGTGCCTTCGATCTCTGACTTACCAACCGATGTTAGTGGTAAGCCCTTCTGTGCTTGCATCATCAAGTCGTCGAATTGAGCCACATCTTTGGTTTCTGACTCTTTAAAAAGAATGGTTTCAATGATCATCTGGTTTTCTGTAAGAACAAGATGAGCCGGAATACCGTCGCCATTGGTAATGGTCAAGCCTCCTTCAATTTCACCAATAGTCCAGTTATGATCTGAAGCTTCTAAATGCGCTTTGATGTTTTGTAAAGACATGTCTATATCCTTGTTAAACAATGATATGTGGTACAAATCGTGCCACGTCGTTTGTGATTAGTTTATCTGATTCACGGAAAGAAATACCGCACCCTGTTTTACCGATTACCCAAGATCCAATTACGACCCGACCGTTCTTAAATTCAGCTAACGGAGCAAATTCTTGAGTAATAAAGCCTTCTGCACCGTAGTTCCCTGTCGTACCTTCTACAGTCTCACCTTGGAGCTCAATTTCGATGTTCGCTCCTTCTCGAGAGTAGATTGGCTTGGTTACTTTGTTCTCGATTAATGCAACTTCCTTTTCATTTGAGAAGTAACACTCCAACAAATTAGGATGCCCTGGGTTGAGTTTCCACATGATAGGAAGCAAAGCTTTAGAACTAAGTAACACTTTCCAAAGTGGTTCGATAAACTTACAGCCACTTTCTTCTATATAATCCCCATACGGATCTAGAAGTGCAAATTCGTATGGGTACAGTGAAAATAAATTGAAAATCTGTTTTGAGTTTTGGTCTAAGAATTGGTTATCAACTGACAACTGAATCTCATTTATATCAACAATTACAGTTTCAAAACCCACCTCTTGAGCACACTGAGCTAAATAGGTGACAGTTCTTCTATCTTCTGATGATGTCTCATCACAGGCAAAATGTAAGATCATCGACTCAACGCCTTTTGCTTCACGCAGGTAAGCAAACTGAGTGATGATACGTTCGTCCAGTAGGTTAAATTGATCAGCATGGCGAGGAATTTTCCCTGCTTCTACTGATTGCTTCATCCAGTCCCATGCCGCAACAGACAGTTCAAACAAGGATGTTGGTGTCTGCCCATTGTACTCCAACATCTTCGGCTCACCTTTACCATCCCAAGCGAAGTCAAATCGACCATACAAATAGGATTTATCAGTAGCCCAAGATTTTCGAAGCAAATCATAGTGCTTTTCTGGTAACCCGAACAAATGTAATAAGTCATTATCAAAAACGTGAGCCACCGCTTTGATAGCTAACTCATGTAGTTCTTCAGTAACCTTATCAATATGATCAATTTGGGCGCGGTTTAGTTGAAAGTATCGATTTTCGCACCAGTAAGGATGCTTTGATGAAACCTCATAGAAGTCAAAACCGAGCTCAAGTAAGCGATTTTCCCAACCCTCGCGAGGTTCAATGTCTTGTTGCAGCATGAGCATTCCTGAATTATTTAACCGCCGAAACCACCAAAAGAACGACCCGAGCTACCAAAGCCACCAGATGACTTTGATGTTTTGGTTGGGCTACTCTTGTAGGTAGTACTAGGGTTATTGGTTTTGGCGGTTGTGCTTAGTAGTGATGGTTTGGTGTTTGTCTTGTAAGCAGCATTACTATTCACATTTCCAATTCGCCCAGTACCCGATGTAACTGTGTAACTGTTACAGTCGTTACGTCCTGACTTTAAGCATTGCTGATATCGCTTAGTTCGCTCACGCTCGGACAAATAGTCGCCAGTTTCATCTAATGCTTCTGACAACAAGTATCCCGCAATCAGGCTATTAGCTACTGAAGCACCTGAACCATTAGAACCACCTTTTGTTTCATCAGTAACGTCGGTTGATGAACCTGACGTTGGAGCAACTGAGATAGATGCCACATCCAGCTTGGAATCTGGTAATGGTTTTGCGTAGGAACCTTCAAGAGACAGGTTCAGACCATTCATATCACGTAAGTCGGTTATTTCTCGACCGTTGGCCATGAATGCTTTCCCATATAAACTTTGCGTATGGTTAAACGTTGTGAAGAATGGGTGCGTGAAATCGACGTTTTCATCTTTGTGAGTGATGAAACCAGCCATTTTTGGATACCAAGCGCCCTGATCGTCTTGAAGACAGATATTGCGACCGAAGTCTCGACTACATTCCGACTCAACCATGAACTTTAGTGCAGTACGCTTTGCTTCTTTTTCAGCAAGTTTGTACGCTGCTTCACACTGGCCCGGCAGTTGCTTTTCGCATGTATCCATGTTTGTAAAAGCGTAGTAAGGATCTTCTTTAGTATCACAGCCTGTTAGCGTAGCAACAGCCCCCAATCCAAGGAACATGACGATAGACTTGCGATCACCAATCAAGTGCCTATGAATATTTACTTTACCTTGAGTTTTTTTCACAGCTATACCTCTTAGTATGTCATGGCGCCGGCGTTTAGAAGACCAACAGCAATGTACATTGATGCTGCTACGACAGCTGCACCTACCTGGTTATCTTCGATACGCTGAACAAACTTAGGCATAAAAACGAATCTGACAATTTTGATAGAGATAACTTGTGTTGTAAGAGCTACCACAGCCCAGATAGCGAAATCATAGTAGTTCACAGCGTTTTGCAGCACACCGAACAGAGCGATACAAAAACCGATTAAAGAGCCACCTAATGCAACCGCAGCTGCGACATTCTTCTCTTCTTTGATTAGTTTCCACTCGTCATAGGGAGTGATGGCAAGAACGATGTACTTAAAGATAAGTAAGAAAGCTAGTCCTGTGCTAAAATACGCCGCAAAGTTACCTAGTGCCGGCAGATTGATATATTCCATGTAGTCATTTCCTCTTGTTTTAGACGTGTGGAATGAACCAAGAACAATAGTCTTGGGGCAAAAAAATTAATTTTCAAATAATCGGCGTTTTTCAAGATAGTTGTCATCATTCGCTTACTTATTAAGCGGCTTCTCTTTCTGGATTTAGATGAACCTCACCAACGGGTTCACAGTTCCTAATTTTGCCTGACCAACGCGCAGGATGTCGTTCTCTTGCTATCGAAAACACATCAGAACGACGTCTTAAAATCTCGCTATCTTTTCCATTGTGACGCTCTGATGGCGTGACGTAATTTAACTTACTGTGTTTATGCTCGGTGTTATACCAGCGTACGAACGCCTCAACCCGACTGCGACCAGCAACCAGTTGTTTAAAGCCTTTTGCTTGCAGGCTCTGGCCTGACGCAGGTCGGTCTTTGGTCAGCCTGTATTTCACCTTGCTGATACCAGCGTCTATACGCTCTCAAATCAATTTGAACTTCATGGCAAGCGTACTCTAGACGGCAGCCACTTTGCTTGGCATCGTGGATAAGAGTGTCTAAGTTGCTGCCTCCAATGATACAAGGTTGCTGTGCTAATACCTTTTTGCTACTTGGCTTACAGACATTGAATAAGGAGGTAGTAGCTTCTTCAATATGGCTTTTTTTCTTTCTGTTGGAATGCGATTCAAAACTCACTCATTACCACCCAAACTGGTTAAATTTTAACAGTGACAACAATCCTGCCAGAGGGGAACTGGAAACGATAAGGTAGGCAGAATTGCACTGCAACAACACATATACCGATGTTTAAAAATTGGGCAAAATTATATCATAAAAAGATATTTTAGCTCAGAAATTTATATCACTTCCGATATAATCATGACTCAACGCACACAATTTCCGTCGAACTATCAGTGAGTTATGTCGACTTGCTTAGCATCCGGCTTTCAAACTCTGCAATATGACCCAGTACTTCAAAAGCTGCTAGCGCATCAGCCTTCGCTGGAGGAGACGAAGGCATCGCATTCTTAGGCTCTCAAGGGGATAGTGCCTTACTTCAACAGCGTGTGTTCTCTTCTAACCAAGCCAAATAAGGGTTATAGCCCTCTACAAATGGGATTTGGACGATTTGCGGAACAGACTTCCCCTTTCCAAACATAATGACTGTGGATTGGCATCGTCTGAATGCACGCTGCCAATCCCTTATTCAACACTGAATTAATGATCAATTGCGCGCTTTCATCGCTATCTGTTGTGGTTAACGTAATGCAATACTGACCGCTCACTGGTGATTTCCTTACTTCTGTACGATGACTGGATAATCTTGCTCACAGAGTTCTTTGACAAAACAAGAACCTGAACCTGTATGTGCTACCCAGACTTTCTTTTTCGCTCGAGTTAAGGCGACATAAAACAGACGTCGCTCTTCGGCATAAGGGAAGCTATCTTCAGACTGGGTCAAGGCTCCATTAATGTGCAGTGCTTTGACACGGGCAGGGAACTGCCCTTCATCGACCCCCACAACTATAACAAAGTCCGCCTCTTTGCCCTTACTGGCATGACAAGTCATAAACTCAATTGAGAGTAATCCAAAATTTCTCTGCCAATCACGTAATAGCTCAGGTTTGTGGTAATGGTTACGGCCCAATATCAATACACTCTGAATCGATTTCGCATTCCTGTTCAATTGATCGAGCACTTTTTCCACATTTCCGGCAGGAATCAGCGTCACCGCTTTCGATTTTTGCTCTTTATGACTATTGAGCACCTTAGGAATCTGGGTAGGGTTTTGCTGCACAAATCGATTCGCCACTTCGCCGATCTTGTCATTAAAACGATAAGTGGTATCAAGATGATGAATTGTTGAGTTTGGAAAGCGCTTGGCGAACCCAGTAGTAAGATCAACATCTGAACCTGCAAATTGATAAATGGATTGCCAGTCGTCGCCGACAGCAAACAGTATGCAGTCACTATGCTCTTCTTGTTGGCAAAGCGCCTCAATCAGTGCTAAACGCTGAGGAGAAATATCCTGATACTCATCAATCATAATGTAACGCCACGGCGATCGAAACTTGCCTTTGACGACATGTTGGGTCGCTTTGGAGATCATAAGGTTAAAGTCGATATGTCCCTGCTCTTTAAGCTGTTGATTCCAGGCTTGGTAGCACGGCCATACCAAAGATAACTCACTGTTTAAACGTGTGTATTCAGGGTGCTCAACCAATAACTGTTGAAGTTCTTTCTTTCCACATTCCATCAATGCGAGCTGAGACAACTGCTGTTCTAGCCATGCGATAAGCTTCGGATTCTCAACATGGCTTCCCAGTTCATCGTCACCAGCTAAGTATGCGATTGGCCACTTCGAAAGATGTTTTTGCCAACGTTTAAAGTTGGTTGGTGTCATCCAGTGTTTTTTGAGCCAATCAATACACCAGCTCTTACGTTGATTGTCATCGATCGCCAACGGAGAAATCGTGACAAGCTCGCTCTCGACTTGATTGAGTATATGCAGCCCTAACTGATGGAAAGTACTGACCTTGACACGTTCTGCACTTAATCCAACTTTATCATTGAGGCGTTGGCTCATTTCATCAGCGGCATCACCCCCAAACGCGAGCAAGAGAATTTCTTCAGGACGAGCAATGTGACTTTGCAACAGATAGGCAACACGTGCTGTCAGTACGCTGGTTTTACCTGAACCCGCCCCTGCGAGAATGAGGTTATTGTTATCGTTAAGCAAAACCGCACGCTTTTGACTCAGATTCAATGGTGAGGACTCAATTTGCGAAAAGAGCACTTGCCAATTTTCTAGCTCATTCTCCATCCAAAGCTCGTTACGGTGTTTTAGCTTCTGATCGGAATCACTAATCCAAGGCTCAATCTTACGCATGCGTTCGGGCATTCTCAGTAATGCATCTTCAAGATTCATATTCACCTGAGCGAAATCCGCACTAACGGAGTCCTGCCATTGTTTTACTGACGAATGGGTAAGAAAAGCAGGTTGACGATGAAACTGCTCAATGGCCTGTTCCCATTTGGGTAAGTGTATAAATAGCTGTTGGCACTGATTTTGGTGCCATTTTTGGTAGCGTGCGATGGCAAGGCGCGCGAAGTCTCGGCACTTATCAAGCGGTAGACCCTGTACTAGCCAAGCTTGCCTTTCGCCTTCATTGCTATATGCAAAGAAAAGTAGCCCTCCCCAAAACAGGCCATTTTTGACTTGAACCTGACCACTCCATACATTAAACGGAATGTGTTCTTCGCTGGTTTCTGAACTGAGGATCAACGCATCGGATTCTAATTCAACTTGATAGTATTCGCGTTGGATAAAAAACTGTGCAGTCTTGTTAGCGGTTAGCTGCATTTCGATGTAGGCCTTCTGATTCCATTGCAATCATCATAACTGAATTGATTTCTCTTTTGACAGATTTACGCTAAAAATAGTGAGTGACAGCACTGGTTTTACCCTAGTACAGCGTTCGTTTCCGAACAACCAGAGTTAGTCAAGATCGATAATGGACAAAAGTTAGCCAAAGTATCTAGTATCTTTATTTGGATCAGCTCGTTACCATATAGATCTTGTTATTCTCAACGCACTTATGACCTACAGATTTCTGCAAGTGAATTTATTTAGTCAGCTACGCCACTATTGGGCAAATAAAACCATCAATTATAGCCTGCTCATTCTCGTCACCCTTCTTGGCGTGGTCGTACCTGCCTGGTACTTGCAGCTCAATGAACAGATCATCCCATTGATACTGGGTGTGATTGCCGCAGCGTTAGCCGAAAGTGACGACAGTTTCACCGGACGTCTCAAATCACAGAGTTTGACGCTGGTTTGTTTTGCCGTCGCCGCGTTTTCTATAGAGTTGTTGTTTAATACACCGTGGTTATTTGCCATTGGTCTATTTACCTCAACCTTTGGCTTTATTATTTTGGGGGCTATCGGCCCACGTTACGCCAGTATCGCGTTTGGCTCTTTACTGATTGCTATTTACGCCATGCTAGGTGCTCATCAAAGTACGAATATTTGGTTCCAGCCACTTATGCTGCTCTCAGGTGCGGCTTGGTACTATCTGATGTCTATGATTTGGCACGCCCTATGGCCACTTCAGCCCGTTCAACAAAGCTTGGCCAATGTGTTTATTCAGCTCGCCAATTACCTTGATTCGAAAAGTCAGCTCTTTCATCCGGTATCAAATCTAACGCCACAACCTTATCGATTGGAAGAAGCGCGTTTGAATGCCGCCACGGTCAATGCGCTCAACTCTTGCAAAGCGACTTTTTTAAGCCGTTCAAAGCGCGGTCACGTGGATGCAACCAGTGATAGATTTCTCAACATTTACTTCCTAGCCCAAGACATCCATGAACGGATCAGTTCAACACACTACCGTTATCAAGAATTGGCTGTCCATTTTGAACGTTCTGACGTTTTATTCCGGTTTAAACATTTGTTAGAGACCCAAGCTAAATCATGTCGAGAAATTGCCAACGCAATACGTTTAGGCAAGGAATATCAACATGATAACCAGTCCGTCATGGCACTTGATGAGTTGCAAAACTCCCTTAGCTATTTGCAGTCTCATCAAAACCCACAATGGCGTTCTTTACTCTCACAGCTTGGCTACCTATTTAATAACCTTGCCACGGTAGAGAAACAGCTTAGTAATGTGAACAACCCTGATGCGAACAGACTTGAAGAAGATGCTCTTGATGACACAGAAGCACATACACTCAAAGCAATGTGGCAGCGGATCAGTGCCAATTTTACTCAGGACTCAATGCTATTTCGCCATGCGGTGCGAATGTCGCTTTCATTGACTATTGGTTATGGCATCATTCAATTATTCGATATTGAACGGGGTTATTGGATTTTGTTGACTACCCTATTCGTTTGTCAGCCAAACTACAGCGCAACACGACAAAAGCTTGTCGCAAGGGTTTTAGGTACGTTTGCAGGTCTATTCATCGGTGTACCGCTGCTGACCTTCTTCCCTTCACAAGAAAGTCAGTTGGTCTTCGTAGTGATATCCGGCGTGGCATTCTTCGCATTTCGTCTGGCTAACTACGGCTACGCAACCGGCTTTATCACTGTGCTTGTCTTATTCTGCTTTAATCAACTTGGAGAAGGATACGCGGTAGTATTGCCACGACTTGCCGATACGTTAATCGGATGTGCTCTCGCCGTTGCTGCTGTGGCATTAATCTTACCCGACTGGCAATCGAAACGTCTGCACAAAGTGATGGCAGAGGCGATAGCGGCTAATAAAAATTATCTGGCGCAAATTATCGGCCAATATAGGATTGGTAAAAAAGACAGTCTCAACTATCGCATTTCTCGCCGTCACGCACACAATCAAGATGCGACGTTAACCACCGCTATCAGCACTATGTTAGCAGAGCCCGGTCGCTATCTTGCTGCGGTGGATGAGAGCTATCGCTTCTTGACTCTAAACCACGCCCTACTCAGCTATATCTCTGCATTAGGTGCGCACCGAACCCAAATTGCCGATGATCAAACGCATAAACTGATCCTTGATGCTCATAGAGTCATTCACCAGCATTTGGAGGTGCTGTTCACCCAGCTTAATCAGCATTGTGATAACTGTGATACCAGCGATATCGATGACCCTGCCTTAGAACAACGCTTATCCGAATGGCGCGAAGAAGACGATGGTTCAGTACGCATGGTTCTGCAACAACTCCATCTCATTTACCGAATGTTGCCGGAGCTTCATTCACTCGCGAGTAAATTTGCAGTCCGTGTGGCACAACCTGCCCATTCTGCATAAAACCTCATCTTAATGAAGAGCCCTTGCTCTTCACTGTCACCTCAGCAATTACGTACATTGCGAGGTGAGATCAATAGCAAACTGGATTCATGTGACGAAACCTTAGTCACTGACGAAGAACTGTCACTGATTTCGAGCCTTTTTTCTTAGCACAACTTGCTGTAATTTCAATCATCCCTTAAGCTTTAATTAAGCGGAGGTGTTTATGCCAGTATCTTCTGTACAAGCCGGTTATCAAATCATTGATATGTCGTCGAAGATGGCCGAAGACGCTACGCTTGAAATCCAACAAAACCAGCAATTACAATCCATCTCAAACAAAGACGGCTACGAGTTCAACAAAGTCGAATTCAAAGCGCCAGCTTCTGATTTTGAACCTCTCACCAAACTCACTAGTGCCGAACAATACAGCAGAATAGGCACCAACGTATTGCAGCGTGACCAAGAGATGATTGGTACTCTGCTTGATATTCACGTCTGACGAAATGAAGTAAATTGTAGCAATACATTAAGCAACCATTGAGTTCCCGAGTCTATCGGGTAGAATGCAGACAAATTTCCCGTTTTAATTTGCAATGCCCAAACTGAATTTATCTCGACTAAAAGACCACCACTTCCTCCAGCCAGAGCAACATAACCTCACATTAGAACAAAAACTCAGCCCCCATTTTGAGCGTCCAAAAACAAGACTGACACCCAGTCCGTATATTTCGGATAAAACGCTCGAAAAAAGATGGAGCAAACTCGCTAACCTTACTGAACAATCAGTGTTACTTGACGATCAGACCCAAACTAATGCTGAGCTATACAATAAAAACATTGAGCACTTTATTGGCACCGTTAAAGTACCGGTGGGTATTGCTGGGCCACTTCGTGTTAACGGCCTTTATGCGAATGACGATTTCCTGATCCCACTTGCGACCACGGAAGCGGCTTTAGTTGCGTCCTACAATAGAGGCGCTCAATTGATCACAGCAGCTGGCGGTGCAAGTGCAATGTTACTCAATGAAGGGGTCACTCGCACGCCTGTATTTTGTTTTGATTCACTTGCCAATGCCGGCCAGTTTGTCGCATGGGTTGTGACACAATACGATCAATTCAAACGCGTCGCGGAGTCCACAACCTCGCACGGTAAGCTTCACGATATCAATGTCAATATCGAAGCAAGCCAAGTCTATCTGGTTTTTGAGTTTCATACTGGCGATGCTTCTGGCCAAAACATGGTCACGATTGCAACGAACGAAGTGTATCACTACATTTTGACTCACTCCCCAGTCCCGCCAACGGAAGCATTTCTGGATGGTAATCTCTCTGGAGACAAGAAGCCTAACGCCAATACGCTACGCCATGTTCGTGGTAAAAAGGTGACCGCTGAGGTTCATTTAGATAAAGCGTTGGTAGAAAAGTACCTTCATACTACCCCAGAAAAAATGGTCCGCTTCGGACAAGTCACCACCACAGGTGCAGCACTAAGTGGTGGTATTGGCGTCAATGCTCACTATGCAAATGCCCTCGCCGCACTCTATATTGCTTGCGGGCAGGACGCCGCGTGCGTCGCTGAATCGGCGATTGGCATTACGCGCATGTTGCTCAATAAGGATGGAGTACTTCACGCTAGCGTTACGCTACCTAATCTGATGGTAGGTACTGTTGGCGGTGGTACTGGCTTACCAACACAGAAAGCGTGCCTCGATATAATGGGGCTATATGGTGCTGGGAAAGCAAAGTCCTTGGCGGAGGTCGCGGCCTGTCTTTGCTTAGCGGGAGAACTCTCGATCGTTGGCGCTTTTTGTGCCGATCATTTTTCTCGTGCGCACCAAAAACTGGCGCGATAAACAGCTGGGCAGCGTTTTATCCGCTGCCCAATACTATTTCACTTTCGCGTAGTAGTTCTCTTTGAAGTGAATGAATGCTTTGTTTAGCGCGATTTCTTTAATCGGTTTAACTAT
This sequence comes from Vibrio sp. TRT 2004, assembly GCF_050113735.1. Taxonomy (NCBI): domain Bacteria; kingdom Pseudomonadati; phylum Pseudomonadota; class Gammaproteobacteria; order Vibrionales; family Vibrionaceae; genus Vibrio; species Vibrio sp. TRT 2004. The sequence goes on from NZ_JBNJOH010000014.1 coordinate 71,830, forward strand.
CACGTAGTTTGCCCCAACCGCTAGAAAGGCTTGCTTGGTTTCCTGCATGCCATCGGCCGTACATGCGTAAATAGGCACAGTAAGCTTTAAGTCCTTACGAATGATCTCCGTCGCTTCGATACCGCCAAGATTGGGGAGCTGATTGTCCATTAGGACCATAGCCACACTGGGATCTGAGCGCAAAAATTCAATTGCATGAACACCATCTTTAACCCATGAAACCGTCATTCCATATTTTTCACAAAATGCTTTCGCGATAAAAGCGTTGGTGTTGTTGTCTTCCACCAGCAAAACATGCAGTGACTCAGGGAACAAGGTTGAGGGTTCTTCAGCAAGGGCGCTTTTCTCTACATTGATCAACTCATTGCTACCGACTTTTAGCGGTATTTTAACGATAAGCTTCGTCCCAACATCGACTTCACTCTCTAGCTGAATATCTCCGTCCATAATGGTGACAAGACTTTGCACAATCGCCAAACCTAGGCCGCTGCCACCATACTCACGCGTCGTGTTTGATTCTGCTTGTACAAAAGGTTCGAATATATGCGCTATGCGCAGTTGATCAATCCCGATCCCAGTATCCGATACCTCTAATTTGAGTAAACACCCAGAGTCAGTCTGTTCACAGTCTAATTCGACTCGGACACTGCCATAATGAGTAAACTTGACTGCGTTGCTAACCAGATTAAAAATAATCTGATTGAGACGTACCTGATCACTGTGTGCCCATCGGTCTTGAGGGATCTTATTTACAACGTCGAAGGCGACCTCTTTTTTATCCAGTAACGGCTTGAAGATTCTTTCTACCGTTGTTGTCAGCTCAGCCAAGCGGAAAGGCGCGCTTTCGATATGGAACTGCCCCTGCTCTATCTTTGAAAAATCGAGTATGTCGTTCAATACCGCCAATAGGTGCTCACCACTGTTGCATAGAACTTCAATGTGCTCTATGTCTCTTTGGTCAACCATTTTATCTTTGAGTAACTGGGATACACCAAGAATACCGTTGAGCGGTGTCCGTAACTCATGGCTCATTTTAGCGAGGAAGTCCGCCCTCATGCGCGCTGACTCTTCTGCTTCTTCACGTGCAGCTTGACTCTGCTTTTCTGCTTCAATGAAGCTGGTGATATCCTGACCTTGCGCCATGATCTGCGAGACGCTGTTGTCTCTCATAATAGGAGATAAGTTCCAACGAAAGGTTTTGTTGGCAATAGCGGTGTTGATGCCTGTCAGGGTTGCACCTTGAGCACACATCATAATGTGCGGCTTCAAGCTGGAAATCAGTTGATCTTGCGCGCCATGGGTACGAAAACACCTTTCAGCCGACGGGTTAAAGCGCTCTAACTCACCTTCAACGTTCCATAACGTCACAGGTGACAAAGAGAAGTTAAACAAATCAGCAAACTGCTTTTCTTGATCATTAAGTCGTTTAAATGAACGTTGAAATGACTGGCCTATTTGATGAAACTCTTGAATAGACGACCCTTCAAATTCGATAAGCTTTTGTTCCTGAATCGAAGCATCTGTATAGGTCATCAAAGAACGTAACTCTTTTGAGACTCTTTTACCGAGCCAGATTCGAGTGTAGATGGCGATACAGATGATCAATCCAGCCGTGATCGCCAACCAAACATAATAACTCCGAACAAAATGGACAATGTGTTCGTTATCCTGAACCGTATAAATTGAGAGAAAAGTCGGCACGTTATTAATGGTGAGATCCGTTCTAGAAACAGTAAAACCGCTCGAATCAAGCTCGTCAGGCGATTGCGCTAACCATTGAGTTTGTTTATCGTCGCCATCCTTGTCACTCGCCGAAATCACCTCAGAACCTACCGCTAACAGCACCTGATCCGCATTACTGCCTTGAGCAAGTGCATAAACAATCGAGAAATTGTTGTTAAGAACAATACCAACGAAAAGATTCCCGACCACTTCCCCAGACTCTAAATCGACAATAGAGGAACGCCTTAACATAAGGTATCTCATTCCCATCACTGAAGGGGTCTGCGAAATATGCCAATCAAAACCCGTAGTCACATCTTGTGTAATATGCAGCAACTGCTGCGTTGAAATTCCATAGAACTCAAAATTCGCGTCATCCCAAATAAGTTGGTCATGACTCATAATGTAGCGAAAGTCAGGTGTAATGTCTGGAGAAAGCTGATCCATACTATTGAAGAATAGATCGAGGGATTGAGCATCTTTACTTACCAAACCTTCTAGCAAGACCGGATTTCGGCTATAGCTATCTTGTTGTATCTCAATCGACTTGACTCGAAAGTTAAAAATTTCCTGAACCAAGCTCTGCGTTTGCTGCTTAGTACGAGCAACCTCTTGCGATACAACATCTCGGTTAACCTGGTAGTTTTGCAAAACCATAACCACAATTAGCCCACCAATAACAAGAAAGATCGAGTTGGTTAATAACGTGGCTAATCGGCTCTTACCAGCCTGTCCGAATAATCTTGCCATTATTGATCAGAATACCTAAATGCTCGCTGCTTGAGCTTCTCGATCTTGCTTGGGCTATCATTGCTCGTCACAAGCTCAAAATCACCGGAATATGTATGTGGCACACTTCTTCCCTCGAGATCCCACTTAATCGCTTCTGCCATCGCGACTCCGGTATCATCATTCATGCGCATCGCCGTCACTTGAAGTTGACCGTTGGCAATGGCTTCCAATTCAGCGGTTCCCCCACCCCAACCATTCAGCATGATATCATTGCGGTTTAAGTCTTTAAGCGCATCAGCGGCTCCCAAAGCGACATCTGTCGAACATGCATAGATGAAATCTAGATTTTTATCTTTCTCTAATGCTGATTTCGCAGCAAGGTACCCAGACTCTCGTGTCGCTTTGGTATAAAAAGAAGAGGATAATTGGTAACTGTCATGATGGCTCATCTCTTCGATGAAAGTATCTCCGCGCGCATCACTCACGTAACCTTCCGAGAAATAGAGCACGGAATAACGACTCTCTTTCGGGATGACTGACTTGTAGTATTCTTGTATCACGCGAGTCCCTTTTATATGGTCAAATCCCACATACATGAAGGGCTGCTGTTTATCCCAAGCTCTTACCGGAGTGGTAATATTTTGTAGAATCAATTTGGTATCTGTTGAACTCAGCACATGCTCAATAAACTTTTTATGGCGTGTGGTATCGAGAGTAAAAATCAGGTAGTCGGATTTATTTTGGATTGCTTCAAGCAGCGACAAGCTCTGTTGTCTAACATCGATATTTGGACGAGTAAATACTTGATTAATACTGTATCTGATGCCCAGGTTTTCTAATCGCATTTCAAACGCTTTGATGTTTCGAATCCAGTAATCTGAAATCTGCTGCCCGGGATAAACCACAGAAATTGAAATTGGCTTTACTTGCTTGACTGCGAGAGGAACGGGATAACGGCGAACTTCTTCGCTCAATGCGTCCGTCAATTGTCGTTGCAGAGGATGCGAATCGAGATATTCATCGTATTGCCAATAGCCGTTTAGAACCTGCGTAGTGTGAGCCATTGAAGTTGCTGAATACAAAGCGAATAAAGAAAGAAGTTTATACTTACACATGCCATTTTCTCTTTTGACTAGCTAGCTGAGCATAATAATTTGAATCGTTATATTTCAATTATAATTCATTATTATCAATGAAACCGAGCTCAATTATTAGCCTTCAAGCCATTAATTTTACTCGGTTTTTCATTATGCCGTATAGTGTCTAGAACGTAAAAGACAAATTGCCCGACAGACCAAATTGGTTGTCTCCTGCATAGCTACCAGCAAAGTCGAGACTGACAAGATCTCCTGGACTGATACCAATCCCCGCAGTGAAGGAGTTATCCAAAGTATCTTGAATATCCACCTGGTAACCCGCACGGAGCTGCGCCCAGCCAAATGCATTTCCTTCAACACCAAAACGTAAAAATTGGGTGTCGTCGTTAAGATCGGTGAAACGTTTCTGTTTGGTTAGATCCCAGTCTACCGTCGCAACAAAATAGTCCATGCTATAAGACCCAGAAACCGTCACCTGTGTGTTGAGCTTATAAGTACTGACACCGCTAACATCTAACGTATTGATCTCTTTAGAAAACAGGTCTTTCACCGCCACACCAAATCGGTATTGGTCATAAAACCAAACCCCACCAAGATCTAAGTTGAAATAGTTCTCGTTGGTTTCACTTTTGTCATAGTCACTGATATCGAAACTCTCAACAGAAAGGCTTTGCTTGTAGGTACGCAGTTGTTGGTACTTTGGCGTGATACCCAAAGCAACATCCTGACCTTGGATGGCCATACGTTTCGCCAGAGCAACACCAAACTCAGTATAACCAAAGGCAATCATATCGACGTTGGAGTTATTGTAACGCGCTTCTACTGCTGCTGGAGTATCACCACTATTGGCCGCGATTTCGGGTGTCGCGACGATCTCCGCATAGCCGCGCGTAAAGATGTTAGCTGAAAGCGTGCTGATAGGGAGTGCGACGGCGATACCCACCCCCACGCTTACCGCAAGCGGTTTATCATCCGCTAGCTGTGTAAGATAGCTATTTAACTTTGCTGATGTTGTCGCATCTGGACTCCCCGATGCTTCAAACGCTTTAATCGTATCTTGAAGGCTATCTATCGTATCTAATGATTCCTCAGTGTCTCTCACTGTCGCCCCTATTGCGGGCACCAGTAAACCAAAGTCATCACTATCGCGGTAAACGGCGGCTAAAGCCGGGTTATAGAACGGAGCCAACACATAATCAGCACTGGTCACCCCTGTATTCCCCATACCATTGCCTCTGCCATCAGGAGAGACCGTTGCCGCTTGAGCGGTACAAGCCCAAATGATTGAGCCCACTGCCAAAGATATTTTACCTAATTGATTCATATCCATATCAACCTTTTTCATTAGTCATAAACAAGATTAATACATCTGGGGAATTTTGTAGGAATAACGAATAATTTATGCGTTATCAATACATCGTTCTATCACATATTCACCTGAAACAATTTGTTCTTTTTTCGCTTTAGATAACTGCTTGATTCGGCATTCTATTTTTGAGGCTTCGCTTCTCGAAGTGCCTATGTATTGGTGCCATTCGAGCTTGAGAGGACCTTTACCTTTAAGTGCTTTTGCTCCGGTTCCATTGCAATGTTGCCGAAACCTACGCTCAAGGTCGGTTGTGATACCACAATAAAGGGCATTGTTAGACATTCGGATTAAGTAAACATACCAATCCGAATGTAATTTTAAAGAGGGGGTGAGCAATGAGCTCATTAGGCCGAAAGCTGTTCAACCAGAGCCTTCAACTCTGCGACTTCTGATCTCAGTTCTTGAACTTCCAACTCTAGCTGGCTGATTCGATCATTATTCACGACTGGTGACTGAGCGGTTGCGGCTAATGACTCAACGTCAACTTCGCCACTGAATAGGTGCATATAGCGAGATTCACGCTTACCTGCCTCACGCGGAAGCTTAACCACTAACGCGCCATCTTCGCGCGCAGCCATACTATCCAAAACGGCCTCTACCTCTTTAACATCAGCAAAGTCTGCAAGACGGTTGGTACGGGTTCTGATCTCACCTGGCGTTTGTGCACCGCGTAGAAGCATACAGCATACAATCCCTTTTTCCTGTTTGGTCAGTTTAAGGTCACCAAATTCTGTATTGCAAAAACGGTGTTGAAACTTACTCGCACGGCTATTGAAGCCACTTTCATCACTGACTAAACGGCGTGCGATAAGGCCATCCACAGCTTGTTGAACTTCAACATCAGTCAGTGACATAACAGGCTCGCGATTGCTTTTTTGGTTACAAGCAGTCGTCAGGCTGTTCAATGTCAATGGGTAGTAGTCCGGTGTTGTGACCTCTTTTTCGATCAGGCATCCGATCACACGAGTTTCTACTGGGGATAGCTCTATATTCATACCTTTTCCTTACAATGTTGTTGCAAACGCTCTTCTAGTGCTCAGCGAGGATAGGAACTTTTCTTATTTTTCCGTTCTCATCGATCATCACTATTTTACTTCGGTTGAGCTCGATCTCTGTCACCTCTTGCCGAGTGCGTTCATGCTTATATGCTTTGACTAATCGACTAGCCCGCCCTGGCGATGGCTCTATTGTCTCACTAGGCATAATAATTTCGGACGTGCGCATTTATTACATCGTACCTTGCCACAGAATATGGAAATCATATATCGAACCACAAGCAGGCTCAATCGTCTGCCGATAGATTGGCGATAAAACCGTCAGCACACTGTAATGATTGATCTTAGGACTGTTAACCCACTAGATGTTATGATTTAATCATTGACAGTTTTTCAAAATATTAGGAAAGGGACCTATGAGTGGTGTATTTGAAATCGTAGCTCAAGCACGTCGAAAAAATAAGCTAAAACGCGAGCTTATTGATAACGAAAAGAAAGTTCGTGACAACCGTAAGCGTGTAGATCTTCTAGAAAACCTACTTGACTACATCAAGGCAGATATGAGCAACGAAGAAATCGTTGGTATCATTAAGAACATGAAAGCGGACTACGAAGATCGCGTTGATGACCATATCATCAAAAGCGCTGAAATCTCGAAAGAGCGTCGTGACATTAGCCGCCGTATCCGCGAACTGACTGAAGAAGACAAAATCATTCAAGGTAAGAAAAAGTAGCCAACGGCTAGTCGCCAAATTAGCCAAGCCTGCACACCCTGTGCAGGCTTTTTCTTTGTAAGGTATTTCCCATTATCAACCAACAACTTTGGTTATCACTTTTGACGAAAATGCGTAAAACGTTTGCGTAATCGCTAACCTTCTCCGTTCCCTTTTTTGGGGCTTCCATCACACATTTAGCCCTGTTATATTTCATCTCAGTTAATCATTTAGACCATTCGAGGCATGGAGCTTCCTCACTTATCTCAAGAAGAGAAGAATTGGTACCGACAACGTTCGGCAAAAATTAAGAGGGTCAAATTATGGATATGGTTGAAATTTTAGGTTACGCAGCGTCTATCATGGTTGCTATTTCACTAACAATGAAAGACATCGTGCGCCTTCGTGTCCTTAATTTCATCGGCTGTGCGCTGTTCACTGCATACGGTTTGATGATTGATGCATGGCCAGTAGTAGTAACAAACGGCTTCATTGCCTGCGTTAACGTTTACTTCCTAGCTAAGATGCAAAGCGAAAAAAAAAGCGACGCTGTTAAAAGCGCAGCCTAGCCGACTGTAGAAAGATTTGAAAAAGCCCTTGATGTTTTATCATCAAGGGCTTTTTTTTAATTTGCGCGGTGATCTTAATGACGGTGGCGTAGCGAAACCCGTTGAGCCCCCAATAAATATAGAGTTCATCGGGCAAGGATTTTATGCCAGTGCCAATTTGCCTTGAGGTAAAGTTTATTGGTAGCGCTAGGGGTAATGCATAGCCATCGTAGTCTGGATAGGTATATTCTCGATATTTATCCATGTTGTAGCGTAGCGGTGAACCCAAACCGCCAAACGGTAGCATCATACTGGTCCAGTCCTCTTGGTAATTGACACCGTAGGCTTCGTTAACCGACGCAGGGTAATTATAAGAGATCGCGGCACCAATTCGCCAAGGCCTAAACCTTGGGTCATCAGGGTAGTTTGGCTTAGTACGTCCGGCTAAGCCAGCGATTAGAGCGAGTATGGCAATCGTTGTGATTGCGAGATAGCGTTTATTCACCGTCGTACTCCTCGTGGTTGATGGCTACTCTGGTGTGCTTGGAACAACATCGGCTAGATTCTGTACTTTATAGCCCGGGTTATACCAGACTTGATTGACTTTATCCCACGGGATTGGGTCATCAAGTGATGGCCTTGGGTACATCTTGGGTGGTTGTGGTCTCTTTTTGGGTTTCGTGTCAAACAGAAGGTGTCCAAATTGCTCGATCTGTTCTGCTGTCAGTGGCTCTGGTTCTTTTTTTGGTGCCGGTGGAGGGACTGGCACCGCTTTTGTTGCCGAATATTCACCGACATAGGTGAGTATCCCGCATCCATCAAGCCATAACTTTGTTCGTCCATCAGGGAGAAAGCCAAACATAAATTCCGTTTGATAGCATGTTGCTCCTTCCTTGGAGGATATAACACTAGGGTATGGCGTGACCATCGCTGCTTTAATTTGCGCGGTGATCTTAACGACGGTGGCGTAGCGAAAACCATGGCTCCCCCAATAGAGATAGAGTTCATCGGGCAAGGATTTTATGCCAGTGCCAAGTTGTCTTGAAGTGAAGTTGACCGGAACACCCAAAGGTATTGCATAGCCATCGTAGTCTGGATAGGTATATTCTCGATATTTTTCCATCTTGTATCGAGATTGCAGCAATCCGCCATACGGCAGCATCATACTGGTCCAGTCCTCTTG
>NZ_JBNJOH010000015.1:0-79437 GCF_050113735.1 Vibrio sp. TRT 2004
ATCCGAGAGCAATAAAACCAAAGGCAAAGAAATACCCCAATAAAAAGAAAGCCAGTCAGCTTAACTGACTGGCATTATCCATTAGGCTCTTTTTTATACAAGTAAACCTCAGTTACTTTGAGTAACTCTTTTTGTCTCTAAAACGCTCTTATTAAAGAAATCTGCGCACTTGAACCTTATCTACCTGACTAAGCTCAAACAGCTTTACGTCTACAGGCAAGGGGATGGAATCTTTGGCATGGTCTTCATTTTTCTGGTCAATTTCACCAATCCAATAGGTTTTCCCTTTAAATAGGAATGAGACCGCTTTTTCGATAATCATGAGGAAAATCTGCAAGCGGATTTTGAATGATGTTCCTGATAAGGAGAAAACATACATGGCAAAGTACCTCGATATACATGGCAATGAAGAAGACCCAAATGAACTAGCGAAACTGCCAGAGGTACGGTTCAACGTTTTTCAGCAGCAACTCCCGATATAGTAACACTCTTAATCGATACGGTGCCCTATGCCTCGATTGCGGGTGTTCTAATTGCATGGATTAGAATTAAGCAAAAGTGTATAGGCTCAATCCTATCAAACATTGAAAAATTTCACCCAAACAAATACTGTTTATATATACAGTATTTGTTTGGGTGTTTTTATGTCTATCCGTAATCTGCAAGATTGCTCTAACAAGCCTTGGTTGTGTGAATGCTACCCACACGGGCGAGGTGGTAAGCGCGTGCGTAGGAGGTTCACCACCAAAGGTGAAGCAAAAGCGTTTGAGCTGTTTACCATGAAAGAGGTCGACGACAAGCCCTGGCTCGGTAAGAAGGCCGATCACCGTCGGTTACAAGACTTGCTTGATACCTGGTGGTCGGTTCATGGCCATACCGTCAAAACTGGTAAGAACTCCTACGCAGTAATGGAGAAAACCATCAAGATGCTCGGTAACCCACTCGCACGTTTGTTCACCGCGAGCGACTACTTACAGTATCGCGCCAATCGAGTCAGCCATCATCCAACAAGACCAGATATTGTCATCTCAGCTGCTACGCACAACATCGAACTTAAAACATTTCGAGCGATGTTTAACAAGCTGATTAAATACAACCAGTGGGATTTGCCCAACCCTTTGGAGGGAATCGAGTTAGTTGCGAGTAGTCAACGTGAGCTGGCGTTCCTGGCTAAGGAGCAGATCACGCCTTTTCTAGAGCGAGTGCGCCAAGATAACAGCCCTTCAGCCGAGCAAATCTGTGTGGCTTGCAAAGTATGTTTAGCGACAGGGGCGAGAATAGGGGAGGCGTTAAACTTGAAGCGTTCTCAGGTCAGTCAGTACAAATTGCTATTTACAGAAACGAAAGGCAAAAAGAACCGTTCCGTTCCAATATCTCGTGCTTTGTATAACGAGCTACACAATGTGGCGGTCAATGACTATAAAGTGTTTGATGTAAGTTATCACGCAGCATGGGAGTGTGTGAAACGCGCGTTACCTGAGCATGTTCCAAGTGGGCAAGCGACTCATATTTTGAGGCATACATTCGCTAGTCACTTTATGATGAATGGGGGGGGATATACTGGTACTGCAGCGTATTCTGGGCCATAGCAAAATCGAACAAACCATGGCTTATGCGCACTTCTCACCAGACCATCTTATGCAGGCTGTTCAGCTAAATCCTCTCGAAAACTAGCAATGAAAAAGTGGCGACAAAGTGGCGACAACTGTCAGTTAACCTCGGTTTTTGTCGGTTATTGTCAGTAAATCGCCACTATTTAGTTAAGCTGGTTTGTAATTAAATCAACTAGTTACGCTACATCAGTCTCTTCTGCTATGAATCCGCCTGTCTGATGAGCCCATAACTGGGCGTAGATACCGCCACTTTCAACTAGCTCTTGGTGGGTGCCTTGTTCAACGATTTCGCCTTTATCTAACACGATTAAGCGATCCATTGCAGCGATGGTCGATAGTCGGTGAGCAATCGCAATTACAGTTTTGCCTTGCATAAGCTCGTTAAGACTCTCTTGGATTGCCGCTTCTACTTCCGAGTCGAGAGCAGAGGTGGCTTCATCAAGGATAAGCAGCGGCGCATCTTTGAGTAGCACGCGAGAGATTGCGATACGCTGGCGTTGGCCACCCGAAAGTTTCACGCCTCGTTCACCTACTTGAGCATCGTAGCCCGTGTTACCAAACGGGTCACTGAGCGCTTGAATAAATTCATCAGCATGGGCTTGTTTAGTCGCTTTTAGAAGGTCTTCTTCTGACGCGTCAGGGTTGCCATACAAGATGTTATCGCGAATCGAGCGGTGTAGCAGGGACGTATCTTGCGTCACCATACCAATCTTGCTACGTAGGGAATCTTGAGTGACGTCTGAGATCACCTGACCATCAATTTTAATCTTGCCGCTTTCAACATCGTGGAAGCGCAATAGCAAGTTGACTAAGGTGGATTTGCCCGCGCCCGAGCGACCCACTAGGCCCACTTTTTCACCCGGCTTGATATTGAGATTTAAGTGGTTGATGACCCCTTTCTTTTTATCGCCGTAATGAAAACTGACGTCCTCAAATTCAATACCGCCTTGCTTAACTTCCAACGGCAGAGCGTTTGGCTTATCTTGGATATCAATTGGTTTCGCCATGGTTTTCATGCCGTCCACTACCGTACCCATGTTTTCGAACAGCGCACCGACTTCCCACATGATCCACATCGACATACCGTTGATACGCAGAGCGAGGGCGATCGCAATCGCGATAGCGCCGATACTGATTGAGTTGTCCATCCATAGATAGATCGATAGGGCACCAATTGAGAAGACTAAGATGTAGTTAGTAATTTCAACCGCGACATCAAAGCCCGTGACCAGTCTCATTTGGCGATAAACAGTGTCAAGGAAACCCGTCATGCCTTTTTCAGCATATTCAGTTTCCCTTTTGCTGTGTGAAAACAGCTTAACAGTAGCGATGTTGGTGTAACTATCTACGATACGCCCTGTCATAGTTGAACGGGCGTCTGCTTGCTCCGACGCGACTTGCTTCAGCTTTGGTACAAAATAAATTTGGATGCAGATATAGCAAGCTAGCCAGATCACCATTGGGATCATCAGACGCCAGTCAGCTTGAGCAAGTAAGACGACGATAGAGGTAAAGTAGACCGAAACGTAGACGAACACATCCATCGACTTCATTACCGTTTCTCGCACCGCAAGAGAGGTCTGCATGACTTTCGTTGCCACACGACCAGCAAAGTCATCTTGATAAAAGTTGAGACTCTGTTTGAGCAGATAACGGTGTGTGAGCCAACGAATCGACATTGGGTAGTTACCCAGTAATGTCTGGTGTACCAAAAGTGAGTAACAGACAACAAGAATAGGCATCACTACCAGAAGCAACATTCCGTAGAAAATGAGCGCGCTCTGGTTATCTTGCCAAAATGTCTCTGGGTTACTGTTTGACAGCCAGTCAACCAGATTGCCCATTGCGCCAAACAGGGATACTTCGACGATCGCAACAATGGTTGACATGATCGACATGATAATCAGCGGGATTTCAAACCCTCGAGTATAGTGACGGCAAAAGGCAAAGATGCCCGTTGGCGGCTGATCTGGCTCCTGTTGTGGGAAAGGCTGAGTAAAGCCTTCGAACTTCTTAAACATATGTATTTCCTAAACACGCAAATAAAGCAGAAGAGATGCCGTAAGGCACTAGCGTTCGTCCATAAATAGGAAGGGTTCGGTTATGGTATACCCTCGTTCTATGAAATGTAACCAGTTTATTATTCTTTCCCTTGCATAATATTCATCGACCTCTGGATGAGTTTCGTTCTGGCAGTAACTTTAACTGTTATACGTGGCTGGCTCAGTTAAACTTACTGAAATGAATGCATAATAACAGGTCAATTCAGTAATCTTTCGTTTAACAATATGTCTACAATTGGCGTTAGTGAGTGAGATTAATTGAGTTTGTCACAATGTTGAAACAGCAAGCCATACTAAAAACTAAACCATCTTCAGTACAGAACGCTAACTGCGTGGTCATGGTTCCACCTAAAGAATTTGCGTTTAATGCTGAAACGGCAAAAGACAATGAATTCCAGCATCAAGTGTCGGAATCGACCAGTCAAGTGCGTGAAAAAGCAATGCAAGAGTTCACGACTATGGTCGATACGTTGCGCAAAGCGGGTGTTCAGGTTGTGGTATTTGATTATCCGCTCGGTGGTGTCGAAACACCTGATGCGGTGTTCCCAAACAATTGGTTTAGTACCACCGCAGACGGAACGCTTTACACGTTTCCTATGGCTTGTAAAAACCGTCAGCAAGAAGTTAAGACCGATGCTTTGGTTGAAGCGTTAGAGTTCGCGGGTCGCCCTGTTTTAGGTCAGGATAGCCTGACTTCTTACCTAGCTCATGATGCTCATTTAGAGAGCACAGGTGTCATGGTAAAAGATCATGTTAATAAAACTGTCTACGCGGCGCTATCTCAACGTTGTGATCGCGAAGTTCTTGAAGACTACGCACAACGTATCGGTTATGACCGTGTGGTCTCTTTCCAAACCGCGCTGCCGTCAGGTAAGCCTATTTATCATACCAATGTGATGATGGCGATTGGTGAGAGCTTCTGTGTCGTTTGTGATGAAGTGATCCCTGAGTTTGAGCGTCGTTTTGTGATTAAGTCGCTGGCGAAAGATAAGCAGGTGATTTCAATCTCGATTGATCAGATGAACCAGTTCTGTGGCAACATTCTTCAGCTAGAAACGGTCAACGGTGAAAAAGTGATTGCGATGTCTCAGTCTGCATACGATGCATTTTCTCCAGCGCAACGTGCCCAGTTATCGAGCCATGGTAAGCTGTTGCCATTCAACGTAAAGACGATTGAAAACATTGGTGGTGGTAGCGTTCGCTGTATGCTGGGTGAAGTGTTTTTACCAAGCCGTACCCATCAGCTTTAAGCTGGGAACCGCAAATGAAACAGACAAAATCGACGCTTATAGGGCGTCGATTTTTTGTTTTTCTGGCGGACGAATGTGCTTCGGATACTGAGTGTTCGTACTACTGGTAGTATTTTTCAAGATAGTCGCGCAATACGTCAATATCGACGGGGACAATCCCGCCTTTATCAGGCCCTTTAGCCACTAATCCTTCGCTGATCAGTTCATGGATAATACGTGTATACGCTCTTTCGGTGCAGCCAAAGCGTTGTGCTTCCTGATACATATAGGTATGGCCGGATGAACGGGCGCTGTTACTGTATCGACTGACGAGATCTTTGATGATGTTAAATTTAAGCGGATACAGCGAACGCTCTATCGCAATATGCATAGTATTGAGATAGATGTTGGACATTCTATGTGTCATCCAAAATGCGACACTGCCGTCAGAAATCAGCAGTTCAGCAAACTTATCCCGTGGGATCACGATCAGTTGTGCATCTGTGGTGGCGATGACGCTGAATGGGCTGGGGGCATCGGAGAAAAACTCCATCTCACCAAAAAAATTATCTTCTATGTAATAGTCACCCAAACTGAGTGTTTTGCCATTTTCAGCGGTGTGCAGAACAGAAAATTGTGCCGCCTCTGACCAATAGACATCATTGACTTCGCTATGCTGACGTATGATGTGGTCGCCTTTTTGCACTTGAATAGTTCGGTATTGTTCATCTTTCACTAACTGACGGATTTTGTTCAGTCCATCATTTAAAATCTTGTTCTTATCCATAGTGAATTTTCTTTATTCAACAAAGTGTTGAATGATTTAGCCTCTGACCGGACAATTGTCGTGTTACTTATGTTAGATAATCATATAACATGAATTTTATTGTAATCAAAAACAAAGGATAAAGTGTGTGAATCACGATTATTGCTATAGTTGCAATAGCGTGTTGTTTTACCTCTTTATCGTATAAGCAGTGAAAGTTAGGACTGAACCCGATGAACTATTTTGATCTCCCGAAAATTGATCTCCATTGCCACCTTGATGGTAGCCTTCGCCCACAAACGGTAATTGATTTAGCTGCCGAGCAGAACATCGAGCTGCCAAGTACCGATGCGGATGTCATCAAAGAGATGATGGTTGCTCCAGAGACTTGTCCCAACCTGCAAGAGTACTTAGATCGTTTTGCACTGCCAATTAAAGTGATGCAAACAGCCGAAGGCATTGAGCGTATTTCGTTTGAACTGTTCGAAGATGCCGCAAAAGAGAACGTAAAATACTTAGAAGTGCGTTTTGCGCCACACCTTCACATTCAAAATGGTCTTAGCCATGAGCAGATTATTGAAAGTGCAGTAAAAGGTATGAAGCGTGCGGAAGCGCTGTATGACATCAAAGGTAACTACATTTTGTCTGCGGTTAAGTTCCTACCTTCAGACACAATCCCTCCAGTATTGGATGCGGGTGAAAAGTTCCTGGGTGATGGTGTTGTGGCGTTTGACTTGGCTGGCAGTGAGTTGGACAACTTCGCCCACGATTATGTGACTTACACTCAATATGCTCGTGACAAAGGCTACCGCATTACTATTCACGCGGGCGAGCAGGGCTGCGGTCAGAACGTTTATGATGCCATCGAATTGCTAGGCGCTGAACGTATTGGTCACGGTGTTGCCATTAAAGACCATGCGCAAGCTTACCAACGCGTTAAGCAAGATGCAGTGGGTCTGGAAGCGTGTCCAAGCAGTAATGTGCAAACGAAAGCGATCTCTGAGCTTAAGCTTCATCCGCTGAAAGATTTCCACAAAGACGGCCTACCGGTAACGATCAATACTGATAACCGTACGGTTTCTAATACCACCATGACTCAAGAAGTTGAAAAAGTGATGGAACTGTTTGAGCTAACGGCAGAAGACTATGCGCAAATCTACCGTGCAAGTGTTGAGCAGTGTTTTGCTAGCGAAGAAGTGAAACAGAAGCTGATGCAGTACATTTAAACGCTGAGGCTGAAAAGTGAACATGAAAACCGCCCAAAACAGGGCGGTTTTTTTCTTTTAGGTGATTAGAACTTAGGTGATTAGAACTTCACTTGGTAGTTTAAGGTGAATGTACGACCGCGACCTTTGTACTGATAAAGGGCATCGCTGCCTGTGTACCAGTATTGAGCACGTTGACTCCAAGTTGTGTAGTAGTCTTCGTTAAATAAGTTCTTGATCCCGAAGCCAAGGCTACCCACTGGAAGCTGATAAGCGCCACTAAAGTCAACCACGGTGTAACCATCGAGCTCACGCTGATCGGCATCTTTGTAATCAAACATAGTCAGGCTTTGTAGCTTCAAGCTGTAGTCATTGTCATACCAGCCAACCCAAGCCCCCGCTTTAGAGGTACTTGCTTCCATCACTTGGTGATCTTCCCATCCTGCATCGGTTTTGGTTTGTGTTACGACATAGTGGCCAGACAAACCAAGTTGCAGCATGTCTGTGGCCCAGTAGCTGACTTGAGCTTCTGCACCGTAGACACGTTTAGGATCGGCCAGTCCAGAGATAGAGAAATCATCTTCGTACTGAACTGTTGCGCTAGAGTGTGAGTAGTAAATCGCTGATTGCAGTGACAGATTATCTAGGTCATTGCGATAACCGATTTCGTAGCTGTCTGTTTTGATTCCTTCGAGTTTAGATGCCGCGACATCTTGCGTCGCACTCTTGCCATAGTAGCGATACAACTGAGGGATATCGAAACCTTGCGAGAAGTTAGCCCAAACTTGAGATGTTGGATCTAAGTGATAAATCGTACCAAGGTTGAAGAGACCTTCAGCGTAGTCGGTTGAACCACCAGGAACAAACGTCGAGCTTGGTGTAGCTTGAAAATCGGCAACATCAATGTCCATGTATTGGTAACGGTAGCCCGTTTGAACAGACCAGTCATCGGTGATTTGGTACTCCGCTTGAATAAAGCCAGCGAGAGATTGGCTGTCAATGCCAGGGTAACGGCCTTGGATGTCATTGATGACATGAACTAGGCCGCCAGTCGCCTCGGTCGTGGCCTGATCGTAGACGGCTTTGTCGCTATCGAATTTATCTATGTAACCATCAACACCGTAGGTCAACGTTAATGAGCCTAATGATTTATTCAGCGCCGCTTTCATCGCCAAAATATCGGTGGTTTGGCGAGAAGAGTTGGTTGAGAGTGTGCTTTTACCGTCGGATGTGTACGGCATGAACGTATGGTCTTCGGTTCGGTAGGAAAGCTCGGCAATCAGCTGGTGGCTCAAGAAGCTGTTATTGGTGTATGCCGCACTGAGCATTACACGCTCTGTCCCCTGCTGACGCTCTGCTGAGTATCCTTCTCTAACATCGACAAACTGAAACTTGCCGCTACCGTCTTTTTCAAAGTAGAGGCCGTAAGGAGTATCTTGCTGGCTATCGTAGTATTGCGCCAACAGATTTAGCTGCTGACCAGGTGCAAGATTGATTTGCAGGTTGCCCAACAGATCGATGGTTTCGTTGAACTGTGTTGATCCTTGTGTAATGTCGGGGGTAACGATTTTGCCATCAGCATCAAAGTAACCCTGAGTTTTGGTGTACGCGACCGACGCTCGACCTTGAACTTTTTCATTGCCACCTGCGATTGATTGCGCCAGTTTGTAGTCAAAATCTTCGCTGGATGAGAAGCCAGAAGTACCGCTGACAAAGGTTTCAAACTCAACGTCGTCACCTGAGGCTTTCTTGGTTACGATATTGATGACACCACCTGCCGAGCCCGCTCCATAAATCGACGTTGCGCCAGATAGAACTTCGATGCGTTCGATGTTGAATGGATCAATGGAGTCCAACTGACGGCTTAGTGAGCGGACAGACTGAAGCGACACGCCATCAATCATCACCATCAGGCTTCGACCACGCAGATTTTGCCCCGAGTGCGTACGGCCACCGCTGCTGACATCTAGCGAGGGAATTGTGGCAGCTAGAATCTCATCGAGGCTCTTGCCACCACGGTACTCCTGCTCGATGGTTTGTGAATCGATATACCAGACCGTGCCTGGAATATCGCTGATGGCTTTTGGTAGATGGCTTGATACCACGACCATCTTCTCATTGCTGGTGTATTCTTGGGCTTGAGCGGCAAATACCGTAGTCGCAGCAGCAACAGCAATAGCAATAGCGACAGTAGATAGTGGAAAACTTCCTTTTTTAACGTTCATTTTTTTCTCTATGTTTAATGTATAGGCGCGACAAGACGCTATGTCTTGTTCAATGGCCTTAGTTTCTTGCTTTGATAAATAGGTCTCGATCTACGCAAAGAGACCAAGTACCTAAATGGATCAGATCGTCGATGCCTTGCTAACAGAGGTTGGGCTAAGCCAATCGATCATCCCGCGACCGGAATCGGTCTCAAACAGTGTGTCTCCAGCCAGACTATTGATGATCCTTGCGCTTCTCCAAGCCATCAGACTGAGCTGCGGCTCAGCAATTCCGTGGCTGTGCATGCCTGCGTTTACGGCAAAGATTTTGTTGTTGTGCTGACCTTCCCATTTCAGTTCGAAATCGGCACTCATCTGATAGCGGTTATCCTCATCCATATCGAGTAAAGGCAATATGTCGCGCAAACAGGCTGGGTAGGGCGCTTCAAAACCGGTCGCGAGAATGACAACATCCGCATGATGTGTTTCAAGGTTTTGCCCCAGAGCGTTGTTGGCGGCTAACCTGAATCCATCAGACTCGTTGCTAATGTGAGTCACGGTGCGATGAGGCAGTAGTCTTACCCATTTCTCTTCTTTCAGAACGTCGAAGCGTTGGTAAAGCTCTTGATAAATGGTCAGCAGCGCTTTTTGTGTAATGCCGTCAGAGGTGAGTTTCTGATTGGCAATCTCTTTGTGTTTGACTGCTGGAGAGAGGTTGATAAATGCATCCACATAGTCTGGAGCGAAGAACTCATTGGTAAACGATGCCTCATCAAGTGGTTGGTAGTTTGACCGACGTGATAACCAGTCTAAAGATTTAGGCTTGCCCCATTTATGTTGCAGTGCGTTGATGAAGATATCGGCACCGCTTTGTCCTCCGCCAATGATCATCACACGCTTGTTGGTAAAATCTCGCTGGCGAAGACCGATTTCAGCAGCATGGAAAACACGTTCACCGATATGCGCTTTGGCACAGTCTGGAATAAAGGGCACTTTACCTGTACCAATACACAAGTTGTCAGCTTGATAGACACCTTGGTTGGTATGGAGATGGAAGGTTTTGCCCGTGTATTCGACTTGCTCAACGCGAGTGGAGAATTGAACGTTGTCCATTTGATGTGCCGCCCATGCCAAATAGTCCGAGAACTCATGACGACTGATGCACTGGAGTTCGGCCGACAAAAAGCGATAGAACTTTTTGTTTTTGACCAGATAAGAGAGAAATGAGTAGCGGTTTTCTGGGCTGATTGCTGTCACTAAATCTTTGAGAAACATGGTTTGCATGTTGGTGTTATCGAGTAACAACCCTGGATGCCACGCAAAGGTATCTCTGCTTTCGAAGAAGCGTGACGTTATTTGAGGTTTTTCAGTCAATAGAGCAGCAATACTGAGGTTAAACGGCCCAACACCGACACCTGCTAGATCGAGTTTGACGTTGTGAGTGTGTTCCATGATCACAATCCTTTTCTTGGTTTACTTTATGCGGCTTAACTTGCCGTTATGTATTGTTATAAGTCTTTAAATTTGGTGTTCTGCTCGCAGTGCTGTCACCAGTGGGTTGTCAAGCATGTCATCCATATCGGGTAGCATTCTTGATGAGCTGGCATCGGTACTGTGGCGGAACTTGGCTAAGTTAAGTCCGATACGCAATATGCGTGGTTTGAATAGATCGAACTTGGCGAATCGGTGCTGATAGTCAGGATGTTGTGCCATGTAGGCTTTGATACGTTGGCCTAACAGCGCGTAAAACTGACGCTCAGAAAAACCGAGTTTGGCGACTAAAGGCGAGATAAAACGTAGCGTCGTTACGAAGTGACCGGTTTGCAGATCATGAATGATCAACGCTTCGTCGAGTCGCACGGTGACCTCTTTTACCCTTGGGTCAAGCGTTGACTGTTCTGGGTAGTCATTTGAAACAAGACGCATGTCACCTTGGAAGTCTTTGAGTAAAATTCGTTTCGGCAGATCGTTTTCTAATACTAAGGTGACGTTTTGCCCGTGAGCGATCAGTGATACGCCATAGACACACAGCAGGTGGTAGTAAGGTATGACAACCGCATCAAATAAATGCGTTAGCCATGTCTCTACTGAGACGCCTGAGCGGTTTATGTACTCACTGATGAGTGAGTTGCCCTGATTGTCACTTTCCATCAGCGCGGCCATTAAGCTCGCCTGCTCGCCCTGTTTTAGCTTCGATGCCGCTGATTCACGCCAGATAACCCCAAGCAGTTCATGGTAGCGATAAGGTGCATGCTGCAAGGCGTGGTAATCGGCTTGAGCGGCGAACGCAGCCGCGGGCTCCTGAAGAACCTCGGCTTGAGTCTTGATCAACACCTCGTCATGGCGAAATAGAGATTCAATCCAATCGGATGCGATTGGGCCAGCAAGAATGTAGCGACCAGGAATTCCCCTGTAGCAGGAGGTGTTCATGATGGTTAGCGGCAATTTGATATCGTAGCTATCCGGTCGAGTGACGTTACTCAATGTGCGTAGAGAGAGCTGTGGTAGGAACTGATCACCAAACTCACCGATGTAGATCAGCTTTTTCTCACTCAGTTCACGAACAAAGAGCAGCGATAACTTCTGGCTCCATTGCCACGGGTGAACGGGCAAATAATGATAGTCTGCGATGTCTACGCCATAGGATGTGACGATACTGTCCATCACTCTGCGCTCCGACTCGCTGATTGAGCCATTGAGCAGATCTTGCCAACTGACTCTATTGTTCGTTGCGAGTTGCAGTATTGAATGCTCGACAGCAACCCAACCGAGTTGGAAAACTCGTTGGGACTCGGGAGCGTAGCGTTTGAGATCATCGCTTCCCCAGCCGCGTCGCCCTTTGTTGAAAGCAAACTTAGGATGTCCGTCAAAGTAGGTTTGTTGTTGTTCACATGGCATTAGTGACAAATCGAGTGCGGATATCCCTTCTTTTTTGAGCATCAATTTACAGTCGCCTAATAAGGTCGCATTCAGATCTTCTAGGTGCTCAGCAAACGCATCGTCCGACATATTGAGAAGCGTCTGTAAATCGCGCATCAATAGAGCTGCGGAAATGGTATTTTCCGGCTGGCGGCAAAGCGTTATTGGCTCGATGACGACCTGTCCCCAGATGTTTTCAGAGCCTTGGAATCGGTAGCTAACACCATTACTCAACGAAAGAGAATAGCCCGCATCCTCTTGGTTGAAGCGAAATGCCTGTTCATACGCAAATTCACTGATGATCTTGGCGACGAGTTTCTGGTTAGCCAAAGGCCAGTATTTATGTAGTGCTATCTGGTCCATTACCACTGCTCCGAGAAGAAACGGTCACGGGTCAACATCAGTAACGCAGAGCGTTTGTGAGGGAAGTTGAACTCAAAACACTTTTCATAGCCGAACGGCAAAATTCGATTGAATAGTCGCTGGTTATCCGATCTTGGTTCGAGAACCAGTCGTTGAGTGCGCACATCATCAAGGAAAAGATAGTGGCTAATCGCTTTCATCCACGCATTGAAGTGCTGAGGTCCACGAAAGTCTTGCTCGCCAACGAGAAGATGAATACCACGGTCATAGTCTTGTACGTCGTAGTAAGGGCTCAGCCTGTCTTCGGCGACCCAATAGACTTCAACGTAGCCAAAAGGTTGGCCGTTGAACTCTCCAATCAGTGGAATAATATGTGGGTCAGCCATACGCTGATGAAGGAATTCAGCCAGTTTTTCCTCACTCCATGCTTGTTCCCAGAAATGGGCGACGCGCGGGTCGTTCATCCAGCGCGTAAATCGAGCTAGATCCTTGTCGATATCGACGACACGGAAGCTGACTTGCAAGTCTGCGTCCTTGTCATGTCTCTGATAGACGCAACCTTCTGGCTTTGACGGCCTTAAAGGGTGAGGTCGGTATTGGTCGTTCGACTGAACTAAACGCTTTGGGAAATGAGTTGACGTTTTGTGCCTATGCCAAAGCAGTGGTAACTGGTAAAAACTCTTTCGGTGCAGCTCTCCATCGCTTAAAGAGAGCTCTTGAGTGACTTGCTGCTTAAGCTGTAGGTCATCAATAATCAGTGTCAGCGATTCAAGCTGTTTGTTGAGACTAAACAGTTGGTCGAGTTCGTTAACGAAGGTCTCGAACAGCGTAGGTTGATCGAGGTCGCTGGCTTGGAGAGTGACACGCGCACTTGGTGTAGGGTTATCTTGATAGATAACCGTTTTAAAATCAGACATGTGCAGTTTCCTTAACGCAAGCAAGAGGATTAGGAAGGTCGAAGTAAATCACCGCAGGATCGGGGATAGAGTTTTCGTTGAAGTTTTGCAAGTAGCAGAAAAAGTTACCTTTACAGCACAGCGTCTTACTTTCTAAAACATAGCGCAAACAGCGGTCATCATTGACCCCTGTTTCGAGTAGTGCAGTGAGCTTTTTATACAGAATCTCGACTAACTGTGACTCTTCAAGGTCGAGGTTGGTGCAAATCGCTGAGATAACATTGAACGTTGAATTGATGATTAGGTAATACGCAAAGTAACGTTCGACCTTCTCTTGGCTCCAGTAGTTCTCTAACGTGTCGTCTTCATCTCCTAATCGATCACCAAAGCGCTGCAAGGCGAGATCCGTGTAGCCAGTTCCCTGACAGTCACGATAGTACATACCGACAGGGAAGCCTTGTTCCAATTGCATCACGATATTCTGCTGGTGGGCTAAGAACACGATGCCGAAGTTGGCTTGAAGGTGGAAGAGAGATATCACGCAATGAGTACAATAGGCTTCAAACCATTGTTTTGCCGCTTGTTGCTGCGAAAGTTTGTTTTGCTGAGCGTAGTGACGAATTCGGGCGGCCACAAGGCTTTCACCGCCATAAGGATTCTGCTGAGTTAGCGTGGCGAGTACGACCGCTTCCTGCTGTGGTTTGTGTTCCAGTGGGTTGTCTCTAAATGCCACAAGACTCTCGTCAATAGTATGGCCGTCGATATCTTTTAGGCCAATATAAGCTGGCTCTTGCATCAGTTGGAAACCAAAGCCTTTACCCAGTTGCTGATCAAGCATGTCTTGTTGGAAGAGGTCGTTCAAACGTGTCCCGCGAATCACTTCTTTGAGTGATAGGTTACGAATTGAATTGGTCAGCTTTACACTGAGTGAGAACTTCAGCATATAAGGTAGCGACGGCGCATATAGCGAACGGGTTGATGAGGTCGGGTACCAGTTCACGCCGAATTGACCGAGATTATCGATTTGTCCTTTGTCTAGATAGTGAGTAATGGAAGGATTGTTGGTCATCACACGCCATTGCCAAGGGTGAACGGGGAGCAGACACTTGTCTTGGAGTTCTGCATCAGCGAGTGCCTGTGTGAGTTTGGGGTCATGGGCGACTAAGTCAGACATACGTTGCTGGCATGATATATTGGCAGAACTGCCTTGAACGATGAGTTCTTTGTCTACGCTGAGCCAGTAAAGCTGGAATTGCCCGCCAAGCTCTGGGGAATAAACCTTGGCATCTTCCAAGCTAAATTGTTCGCGACTCTTGGGTGCTGGGTGGAAGGAGTGCCCAATCAGCAGTCCCTGTTCTGCGGTCTTAAAATCAAGAGCGTCGCTGAAGAGTTTCGCTTGGTATGGGGAGTGTTGCACGCCTTGGCTCGTATTACGTTGACTCTCCAGTACTCGAGTGGCAAAGATCTGTTTTTGCTCGTCACTAATCAATCCGACAATCGCGGGCTCGCCAACAATTAAATCGATAAGCTCGTCGACTGATAATGCGGTCAGTGAGTCACCGTTAACCAGCAGTGCTGGCAGTTGGTATTCGTGACTTCCTAGCGATGAATAATAGCTAAGTGGAATATGAATAGATCGGTCACAAGACAGTGTTAAATGATAGGTGATGCTGTTCTCATGTGAATCGATGTGAACGGCTTGGCTTTCTCGGGCAAGCGAATTGAGAAAACATGCTAAGGCGGGGTCATTGTTGGTGACCTGTTGATTTGAAATCTCGCGGTTGAGCGAAGCGCTGGGATTCATTTTCTTTCTCGAATTATTATTAATTAAACTGACATCACGAATGCTAATTATTATCATTCTCATGATCAACTGTTTTTTAATAAATTATCGAATTTAGTAACAAGCTGGGTAAGTGTTGGTTTTATCAATAATTATATAGTATGGAATTCTATTGCTAGAGCGCCATACTATCGCCATCGCGCAGCTACGCGTTATTTCCTCATCAAATAGAGGAAGTACCCCCCACCAATTAATGACGCAAGTAACCCAGCAGGGAACTGCCACGGGAACCATAAGGTGCGGCCTATCCAATCTGCGCTGACCATGATAGTTGCTCCCAACAGCGCCGCCGTGATCATTTGCGGCAGAGCCCGGTATTGGTGTAGTGACCGTGCCATGTGCGGAGCGAGTAAACCAATAAAACTGAGTGGGCCAATAACGATGGTGCAGAGGGTGGTAAGTGCCGCAACAACCATCAGCAGTACGAGCCTGACCATGGTTGCGTTTAGGCCGATGCTGTTGGTCGTGACTTCACCGAGAGTGATCAATGTGATCCAACGCTGAAGCGAGAACGCTATTGCTCCCATCAATAAGACACCAGCCATCAGCAACCACATATCTTCACGACTGACCAGATAAGTGGAACCCGATAACCAAGTAAGCAATGCGGCTGCGTTGTCGTGTCCTGAACTCATCGCGACTCTCAACAGAGCATCGAGTCCTGCACTTAATGCAATACCAGTCAGTAAAGTGTGGGTTGGCGCGAAGTTGTGTTTTCTCCCCATTAGCCATACCAGACCTGTGACCGACACTGCACCTAGCGTGCCGAGTAGCATTTGTTGGTCTCGCTCTATCGCTATACCGCTTAGTGTGCCGAGTACCAAGGCTAAAGCCGCTCCAGAGCTTATACCGAGCACTTCGGGACTCGCCATTGGATTGTTTGATAACCGTTGGATGATGGTGCCTGCAAACGCGAGCCCAATCCCAGCGAGAAGTGCAACCATAACCCTTGGAAACCTGAGCTCAAATAGGGACTGGGTCAATGTTGCGTTCCAACCGATGGGAGTTCTCCCAACAGTAAGAGCAATGATGGTGGTGGCGAATAACATGCCCAGCAGTAAGGCGACAATCTTTGTTGGATCGACAGCTTTGTACTGGCTAAAAGATTCGTTTCTCGCTTTAAGGTATGACTGCAATTTGGTTCGCTGTAATAACCATAGCAAAAACGGCGCGCCGATTAGAGCGGTCATGGCCCCGGTAGGTAGCAACTCACCGCCAACACCAGAGAAGGGCTGAACGACGAGATCGACGATAAGTAGGAGTGTACTGCCGACTATTCCACTGACTAGGATCTGTTTCATCAATGAACGAGCGCCTAACATTCTGGCTATTGCTGGTGCCACGATGCCGACAAACCCGATCAGCCCAACCTCACTAACGACCGCCGCAGTGATAAAAATGGCCAGTGATAGGCAGGCAAGCTTAATTTGTTTGATATTCACGCCTAACGAGGTCGCGATATTGTCACCAAACTGCAAAACCGATAGCGGCCGTTGCAGGACTAACAAGAGTAGCGTGGGTAACGCGATAAGCGGCAGCAACAGTTGCGCACTCGTCCAGTCATTTTGGTTGAGTACGCCCGCACCCCAGACAAAGATGGTCGTGAGGCGTTGTTCATGCAATAACAGCAGCATGGTGTTTACTGAACCAAGAAACAGGCTGACGACCAACCCCGCTAGTACCATATGCAATGGCGAAAAACCTCTGCTGGAGCTGAGAGTAAACACCAGTCCTGTCGCTAAACAGCCACCAATAAACGCTGGGATAAAAGTAGCAATCCAGGTCGTGCTAGGCAGCAAAAGTAGCCCCATCACCATGCCAAACTCTGCCCCAGATGCAACACCGAGCGTCGTGGGCGAGGCGATAGGATTGCGCAGGACAAACTGCATAACGCATCCAGCAACCGCAAGGGCAAATCCACACATTACCGCGACAGTTAATCTTGGTAGATAGGTGTAATGGGTAATAATGTGCTGATAGTTTGTCTCATCAAAATGAAACACAGTTTGCCAGAGTATGCCAATCCCTTGTGAGTATGGCGCCGTAATCTGTAGCAGACCGCCAATCACCACCATACAGGTGACAGTTAGGAGTAAATAGCCGCTATTTGGGTATTCTCTGGTTTGTAGAAGCTTGGTCGCGTGCATTAAGGATGAACAAGTTGTTGGGTAATGTGGTCACTGAATCGTTGGGCGGCGATAAGACCACCAAAAGTCCAAATTGCAGGAAGTTCGTAGACTGAATCAGTACGAGTAAATGTCATTGCCTGCCAAAGTGGTGATTGAGCAAGGAGTTTGCGTTCCTTCTCTTTCAGAGGACCAAAGAGAAACAGATGGGTGTTTTGATGCTCGGCTAGCTTTTCAGTCCCAGCGGTGGTGAACCCCCACATATTGGTTGTTTCTTGCCAGTTATTACGCAGTCCCATGGCTGTAACTGTGTCTTGCGCTAGTGAACCTTGGCTGTGAATACGTAGAGTCTTGTCGTTGATAAAGCGTGCAAAGATAACCGGTTTATCGGCTAAGCCTGCCGCTTGAATCTTAAGTCCGTTGTCTGTCAGTCGTTGGCGCGTCTGATCAATAACATGCTCAGCTTGTTGCTGCTTGTCTAACAGTTGCCCTAAAGAACGGGTGATGGATTCCGCTGATTTAAGAGGCTGTTTGTCCTCGTTGTAGATGGTAAACACTAACACGGGTGCAATCTGACTGAGCGGTTGGTATGCCGCAGCCATATGTTTACTGATAAGTATCACGTCTGGTTTGAGCTCACTGAGCAGTTCAAGGTTAGGCTCTCTGCGTGAGCCGACGTCTGTCGCTGACGCATTTAAGTGAGGCTCTTCTACCCACTGTTGATAGCCTTGAGGATTTGCTACGCCATAGAGATCGACACCTAAACTCAAAACGGTTTCCGTTAATGCCCAATCTAACGCCACCACTTTCTTTGGTGGTTGGTCGAATGAGCTCACTCCCATCTCATGAGTAATGTCTATCGCGTGACTTTGACTAGAGGCGATGGCAAAAAACAAGATTAAGAAAAATTTTTTCACTATTCATTCCTTTGTGGTTTAGGGGATATAACTGATGGGCTGACCCGTATCGGGGTGGGGGAAAAGAGCTAGCTCCATACCGTATATCTGCATGAGAGTCTCTGGTGTCATCAAATCTTTTGGGGTACCTGACGCAATCACTTTGCCTGAGTGGAGAGCGATCAAGCGGTCGCTGAATTTGGCGGCCATGTTTACGTCGTGCAACACCATGATCACCGTGATTCCCAGTGACAGGTTGAGTTCACGAATTAAAGCGAGCAACTCGTGCTGGTGGGCAACATCCAAAGCGGAAGTGGGTTCGTCAAGTAAGATACATTGGCTTTGCTGAGCAAGTAGCATGGCGACCCATGCTCGCTGCCGCTCACCACCAGATAGGGTAGCGACATAGCGTTCAGCGAGCGAGGTCAGCCCCACTTGTTCGATTGCCGAATCGACGATAGCGTGATCTTGTTGGTTATAGCGACCAAAAGCGCCTTTCCAAGGGTAGCGGCCAAAGCAGACAAGTTCGCGAATGGTCACTCCATCGGTGAGTGGAGGATGTTGTGGCAGATACGCAACTTGATGAGCAAACTCTAGATGACTGAATGAAGCCACAGGCGAATCTTGGAACAATACTCTACCGCTACTGGCACTGTATTGTCGGCTTAGTAATTTCATCAGGGTCGATTTCCCACAACCGTTATGACCGAGTAAGGTGGTTATTTTTCCTTGCTCGAAATCGAGATTGGTTGAGGAGAGTATAGCCTTGCCGTCGATTTCAAACGACGCATCGACAAGTCGGTACATAGTAAATATCAAGTTGTGTTATTGATTCCGAGTCAGTAATGTTAACATATCGAAATATAAATGATAATTAATTTCATAATCATTTGGTT
Source organism: Vibrio sp. TRT 2004 (assembly GCF_050113735.1). Classification (NCBI taxonomy): domain Bacteria; kingdom Pseudomonadati; phylum Pseudomonadota; class Gammaproteobacteria; order Vibrionales; family Vibrionaceae; genus Vibrio; species Vibrio sp. TRT 2004. The sequence goes on from NZ_JBNJOH010000015.1 coordinate 19,020, forward strand.
CGTGACGGTCTTTATGACTACGTTATGAGCTTGATTACGTATACAGTGCCTTCAATATGTTGTCAGTTACACAAAATAAAACCGCCCAATTGGGTGTTGTAGGCTTAGCGGCCGCATTAATGGGAATAGGTCAGAATGGCCTGTTGGTGTCATTGCCTTTTCTGGTTGAGCAATCTGCGTTTAGCTTGCCGACATGGTCGATACTCATTGCGGTTGGCAGCCTGCTGTTTCTACCATCGGCTCCTTATTGGGGAAGATATAGCGATAGATATGGCCCCAAGACCGTGGTGATAAAGGCCCTTGCGGGGATGGCGATCAGCTTTTTACTCCTGACTCTGTTCGCCTTCTTGAGTAAAGGACAAGAGACTTGGCTTAGCGTGTATTTAGCGGGGCTTTTGCTCGCGCGGATTATCTACGGTTGCACTGTGTCGGGTATGGTGCCTGCCAGTCAACATTGGGCGATTATCTTGTGTGGTGAAAATAACCGTTTACAGGCTATCACCTCAGTAAGCATTGGATTAAGTACGGGAAGATTAATTGGGCCACTTATCTCAATTCTGGCCTTGAAGATATCGCCTTATGCTCCGTTAATGGTGATGGTCGCCTTGCCTTGCTTCGCTCTGCTGGTTGCCCTCTATCTTCCAGCCCCCAAGGTCGATCCAAGCACAGGCTCTAGTGAGAAACCGCCCTTAGCTTGGTTTCCAGAAAAGAAACTGCTGCCTTTTTTAACCAGTGGGTTACTGCTCTGTGCTGCCATTGCGTTACTACAATATAGTTTTTCGCCTTTGATCAGCACAATCACGTCGTGGACAACGGCGCAAATCAGTGACGCAATCGGTGTTTTACTGACAGTTAGCGCCGCCTGCACGTTTGTCACTCAGGTGCTTGTGATTAAGAAGAAAAAACTGTCACCGCTAGCTATGTATCGAATGGGGTCTCTATGCTTAGCGTTCGGGTTCATGCTTTTTCTTACTGAGAACATATGGATATTTGGGATAGCGATGACGATAGTGGCTTGCGGTGCGGCGTTGCTTGTCCCTGCCTACACCTGCTCTGCGACCGAACAACAGCAGGATTCGCCGGGCGCTGTCGCTGGGTACATTTCGATGTTTCATACCATCGGATATGGGGTCGCTTCGTTGCTTGCATTTAGTGCAACGATATCCGCCAATTATCCAATATATCTTTGCGTCATGTTCGCTATCGCGATCGGTATCCTTGCCTACTTCTTTGCGGGCAAGCGACGGACTGAAGAGCAAAAAGCGTATTAGCGTTTGTTGTCTGGATGCCTAGGGCAGTCGCTACACAGTTGGCGTCCACTACATTTATAAACTAGGCAGCAGCTGGTTCTGGTCAGTTTCAGCTCGCGAGATTGCGGTAGGTATCGAAGTGAGCACAGCAGCTTTTCAGGCAGCTCACAAGCTTGTAACCAAAGTCTAGCTTGCTGCATTAGGTACTCTTCACCCAACTCAGGGGCAGACTGATGAAGTTTAACGATGCATCCAAGCACGCCATCGGCAAATAGATGGCGAGTAAATCCGGGTCTAATCCGTGTCCATTGACTCATTTCATCACGGAAATAGTTGAACAGCTCAATCAGTTGTTTGCCCGCATGGGTAATAAGCTCTGATTCATTACCTTGTCGATAATCTAATGATTCAAACTGATAGCCACTGACAAAAGTGGGTTGGAGTTTTTGAGCCATTGAAGTGAGGTTGGGTAAGCCACGACAGGTGTAGATTGAGATAAAAGCGACGTAAATGGGTTGCCAGCAGAGCAGTGTCCAAGTTCGTGTTAACCAGTAGGCCGAACCCGCTTCGGGATACTCTTGCTTTAGGCTTAAGTAGAGTTCTCGAATCGATGGTGAACTGGAGCGAGCAATATGAATGAGAGAAGGGTCACTCGTGAGCAAAGGGGCTATTTGTCCGTCAAGATACGGCGTGACCTGTTTAGAATGTTCGAACAGACGCTCAAAGAACGCATAATCACTCATTAGGTGGTACTTATCTGTGCTGATTAACAAAGCGACAGGATAAAGATTAGTGCGCCTAATTGCAATCAATTCTCATTAAGATTTGGTTTGGTGGGAAAAGCGGCTCTGCATCAAGCCGCTTTAAATTCGATTACAGATCGCGGTTCTCGGCGAATTTTTCTAGTCCGAGAACTAGTCCGATCGCACATAGCATTAGAATGATCGCGATACCCAGTTGCGCAGGTTGGGAGGTGAGAGCTTCAAAATCTGACGGGGAGAGGTTGTGCTGAATTAAAGGAACCTGTTCTCCTTTGGAATTAACACGCCAGCTGATGGTCTCTTTCCATGGCCAGATCTTTGGCAATGTACCGAGCATGAGGCCAGTCAAGAACACCAATGTAAGGTCGCGGAAGCGCTTTAGCAACCAAGAAAGAACGTGAGAAAAGCTCAGAAGGCCAATCACACAGCCAGACAAAAACAGCAGTAGGATCGGCAGATCAAAGGATTTTACCGCGCCGAGTACTGGGGTATACATCCCGATCAGAAGCAGGATAAAGCTGCCAGAAATTCCCGGTAGGATCATCGCACAGATAGCAATGCCGCCTGCGAAAAGGACGTTGATATTGGTCGGCTCTAACTGAAGTGGATTTAACACCGTAATGCTGTAGGCGAATGCTACCCCTAACGCGAGGAAGACTAAGCGGCTTAGGCTACGTTGTTCGATCTGTTTGAGCATATGGAACACAGAAACCAGAATCAGACCAAAAAAGAATGACCACAAAGGAATTGGATGAGTCACCAACAGCCAAGAAATGAGTTTTGCCAATGTCGCAATACTGGTCAGTACCCCACCAAACAGTGAGATAAGAAACAAACCGTTAATATGTTGGAAAGCCGCTTTGAATCCATCTCGCTTCCAAATCCCGATTGCCGATGGGTTAATGCGTCGAATGCTCTCAAGCAAGGTGTCGTAGATGCCAGTGATAAACGCAATCGTACCGCCCGAGACTCCAGGTACAACATCAGCCGCGCCCATAGCGATGCCTTTTAGAAAAGTCGTTAGATAGTTCATTATTGAAGGTTAACTAAATTTTGGTGCAGAGAGTATATCGGCTAAGAGATGAAAAAAGTATGAAAAATCATACTAGAGTCAAGTATTGATAAGAGTGTAGTTTAATATGCATTTGCAAATTATTGCAAAATGCAATTTTCATTTTGCATTTTGAAATGGTTATTTGGGCAAAAAGTGTGCTTTAGAACAAAAAACAACGTGCTTTTAAAGTTGGCACGTTAAGTGCATATATTAGAGTGACCCTTCTTAAGCCGAGGGTCACCTAGCCAACTGACGTTGTTAGTGAATGTATTTTGTTCACACTATATATAAGCCAATTGCACTATTGCGGTTGGCTATTTTTTTGCCTGTTTTGTCAGTTTTTCCTGCATAAAGTGTTATTTTTATTCCCGTTTTTACCTAAGTTTACATAGTCACAAAGTGTGAATTTTGCGTCTGCACTCGACAAGTAGGGGCAATATTATTAATAATGTGCGCTTTCATTTTCAAAACCCGCGTCGTTTTCGTTGGGTTAACTGTTGAATCGAGCATCTTGAGGCTGTTTGAATAAGGACAAATTTCAATAGAAAAGTTGAACCATTGAGCAATTGCTCCTCAGAGTCAAATAGGGCTCTGTACTCGTTAAGGAAGATGAGTGAATAACTAAAAAGAGGTTATATGAATCAGATAATTTCAGTTGGACCGCTAGAATCTTTCTTAATCGCAATCAGCGTTTTATTCCTAGGGCACTTTGTAAATTCCAAACTTCCAATCTTGAAGAAGTTTAATATCCCTGAGCCGATTGTTGGTGGTCTTATCGTCGCAGTTATCATCACAATAATGCACTTCAATGGCATTAATCTCGAGTTCTCTCTGCCGTTGCAGAAAGTCTTTATGCTAATGTTCTTTAGCACCGTTGGTCTCGCTGCCAATTACACTCAGTTGATGAAAGGTGGAGCGAAGGTATTCATCTTCCTAGCAGTCGCTTCGTTTTATATCATCATTCAGAACGGCGTTGGTGTCTCGATGGCGACCGCGCTAGGCCTAGATCCTTTAATGGGTCTTATTGCTGGCTCGATTACTCTGTCTGGCGGACATGGCACTGGTGCCGCTTGGTCACAAACCTTTTCCGATAACTACGGCCTGACTAATACTCTCGAAATCGCGATGGCTTCAGCCACTTTTGGTTTGATTATTGGCGGTATTATTGGTAGCCCAGTTGCGCAGAAGCTGATCAATAAAAATGGCTTTGAATCAGAGTATGGTTCAGGTACACAGACTCACGCGCGCTTTCCGGAACTCGTGACATACAACGAATATGAAGAAGATAAAGTGACGGCCAAAAAGGTCATCGAGATTCTTTTTATTCTGCTAATTTGTGTCACTGGTGCCAAGTATTTGGAGCAGTGGGTCGTGAGTTTCAACATCAGTTGGCTGATGATACCTGACTTTGTTTATGCGCTGTTTATTGGCGTGTTTATTACCAATGTATTGGAAGTGAGCAAAACCCATAAGATTGATGCCGAAACCGTTGATATTTTGGGTACGGTTTCTCTATCACTGTTTTTAGCAATGGCTCTGATGAGTCTGAAACTATGGAACATTTTTGACCTTGCGATTCCATTTTTAGTCATTCTCGCTGTGCAGTCTGTGGTGCTAGGGTTTTTCTCTTATTTCGTGACCTTTAAAGTGATGGGCTCTAACTATGATGCGGCAGTAATGGCTGGTGGACATTGTGGCTTTGGTCTTGGAGCGACACCGACCGCGGTAATGAATATGGGGTCTTTGGTCAATAAATACGGTCCATCGCCACAGGCATTTATGGTGGTTCCAATTGTTGGAGCGTTCTTTATCGACATAGTGAACTTAATCATTCTACAAGGCTACATCTCGTTTATCGGTTAAACAAATCGGTAAATAAAAAACGCCCTGCTAATTGAGCAGGGCGTTTTTTTATATGTGAGATTAGCGCAAGGTTAGTTTGGTGCCATTGAACTTTAAGTGGCCTAGGAGGATCTTGGCATTGTTCTTCCCATCATCAGTGAATGCGACACCATAGCGTGCGTAATGGAGTGAACGTTGGAGGTTACACACCTTGCCAAATAGGGGCTCAAAGCGTGGGCCTTTGGGAGTATTTAGCTGAACATGAAGAGCAATCTCTTCGCCAACTTGAAAAGGTCGACTTAACGGCGCCGTGATAAAGCGACAACCGCCTTTCGACAAGTCTCGAATTTCGCACTCTAGCCTGTGAGTGTTAGCTTCGACACGTGCTGAAAGATTCACTTCGAAACGAGGCTCTTTGCGTAACTGTGTCACTTGCATCGTTTTAGGTACAGACAAAGCGACCATCGGCACTGGAGCCGTCAGCACATGTTGCAGTTGTCCACGGAAATGCACGATAGCCCCTTCACCGCGAGGTGAGATCGCACGTACAGTTGCCCAGAAACCTTCTTGAAAGAAATACTCTAAGTCATCATCAGAAATCTTTGGCAGTTCTGCTAACACAATGTTGTTGGAATGCGTGCCAATAAAAGAGGTTTTACAACGAAAGCTTGTACCAACAGGCGTTGATATCCCGATCGTCAACTCACCACCATGTTCAATCATGGCTAGCGCATCGGTACTATTTAAAATAGAAACATTCTTATCGTTTGAGGAGCGAACTGTATGCTCCTTATGCGCCACCGCTGAGTTATTCATCTAGCCTCCATTGCTCCCACAATCATTATTCTTTTTACGTGTGGGTCTTTTTTAGTCATCTGACCTGTGAATTTTATACGGTCGGATAGAGTCAATTCTATGTGTGGTTTGCTAATTGTTCAAACATCAAATCTGACAATAAATTAGACGTGCGTATCATTTTTGAGAGATTCATCCAGCCAAAAGTGCAAGTAGTATGAATAATACTCACAGTTTTTGCGTGGATTAAGGGAGTTAGTCACGACAAGGCTTACCCCAAAGGGTAAGCCTAAAGTGTATTTACGCTTTAATTCGCGCCATATAGTAGGTGTCGATTAGTTCACCATCGCGAAAGGAGCCCCATTTGGCTTGCCCCTCGATTTCAAAACCAAACTTCTTATAGCAGGCGATCGCGACTTCATTATCACTGTTTACTTCGATCTGAACGCGTTTGATTTGCAGCCAGTTATCCGCAAGATCCAACACTGTCTCGATCAGCTTACTGCCAATGCCTAGACCATGATAATCATCATGAACACCTAATCCAAAGCTGCCACAGTGCATGGTACGTGGGCGTTGAGAGTGTTCGAAACCGATGTTACCGACAACTTTTCCATCCACTTCAGCAACAAAGCTGTATACACCTTGAGGGATATTTTCCAGTCGCTTCGTCCATGTGGTGAGTGAAGGCAGTGGCAGTTGGAGAGTCTCGCGTTGTGCTTTAGGTTGTGAGTAAATTTCACATAATGCTGCCGCATCACTGATTTGTGCCGGACGAATTGTTATTTCCATATTATTGTCTCTTCGACTGGTTAAACATTCGTTCACCATAACGGGATTTAGATTCGTGATAAAGGCTTGTTTTAACATTTTTTTTGACAAACGATTGAGGCTGACAAGTACTTAGAGACGGGTTTTGAGCCCTAAAGTAAAATTTGCAAATCTGATTGTTTCTTCTCTGCAAGCGATCTAATGTAACAACTTGTTTACTTGAGGAACCCGTCATGAATCAATCTGCGAGTTGGAAAACACCGCAAAACTTCCTGCTACTTATCTCGATTGTTGTCCCCATTGCTTTTTCTAGCTGGATGGCCTTGCTGAACAACTTCGTTATTGAAAGGGCGAATTTTGACGGTTCAGATATTGGTCTTTTACAGAGTGTACGAGAGATCCCAGGTTTTCTAGCCTTCACCGCAGTCTTTGTGTTGCTGTTTATTCGAGAGCAACGTTTTATGTTGCTGTCACTTGGCGCTTTGACTATCGGTACCGCGATCACCGGATTTTTCCCTTCGGTTTTTGGTCTGTTGTTGACCACGTTGCTAATGTCTACGGGTTTCCACTATTTTGAGACACTCAAGCAATCCCTCTCTTTGCAATGGCTGAGCAAAGAGGAGGCACCAGAGATGCTTGGTAAATTTATCTCTATCGGTGCACTGGCTTCATTGGTGACTTACGGCGCACTATGGATTTGTCTAGAAGTTTTGGTGATGGACTTTCAATGGGTCTATCTCACTTTTGGTGGGACGGGTTTCTTACTGGTGATGTGGATGGCATTTGCTTTCCCTCAGTTTGAGACGCATGTCCAGCAAAATAAAAAGTTAGTACTGCGTAAGCGATACTGGCTCTACTATGCCCTGACCTTTATGAGCGGTGCTCGCCGCCAGATCTTCACTGTGTTCGCTGGCTTTTTGATGGTAGAGAAGTTTGGCTATTCAGCGGCAGACGTAACCATGTTATTCCTGATTAACTATTTGTTTAACTTCTTGTTTGCCAAACGGATTGGTAAATTTATTGGTCAGGTGGGTGAGCGTAAAGCACTGATGTTTGAATACACGGGCTTGATTTGTGTGTTTGTTGGTTATGCGTTAGTGGAAAGCGCAGAGTGGGCCGCCGCTTTGTACGTGGTTGATCACCTATTCTTTGCCCTAGCACTCGCAATAAAAACCTATTTCCAGAAAATCGCCGATCCGGCGGATATGGCATCGACCGCTGGGGTTTCATTCACCATCAATCACATCGCCGCTGTGTTTATTCCAGTCACCTTCGGCTTTATTTGGCTAGTGTCACCCGCAGCAGTCTTTTACATTGGTGCGGTAATGGCTTTCGTTTCATTTATACTGTCGCTCAACATTCCTAAGTTGCCGCAAGAGGGCAACGAAGTCCGTATTTTGAATTGGAGTTAAACAGCGATGGAAAGTATCTAACTTGATGGTTCTTGGTTAAATCTCGTTTGAAGATAGTCTACAAACGCTTTGATCTGCTTAGGAATGAACTTTGATTGGGCATATTGTGCGATAACTTGTCCCTGATAATTGCCGCCGATATGCCACTCTTCGAGCAGTTCAACAACTTGACCTGAGTCGAGGTATTCTTGAATCGCAAATTCGGGAAACACCGAGATCCCAATTCCCCTCAATACCGCCTCGCGACGAATTTCACTGTGGTTAACCGCGAACGAGCCTCTAGCGTTGATCGAATACTTTTGTTCACCTTGGGTGAAATCCCATACACGGTCACGAGGGTTCTCCCCTAAGCACAGACAGTTATGAGCGTGTATATCTTCTGGATGCTCAGGGATGCCATTTTTTTCCACATAAGCCGGACTTGCACAGAGTATTAGACGGCACTGAGTCAGAGTTCGTGCTACCAGGCCAATGTTGGGTTTATCCGTAATATGGATGATGACATCGACTTCATCGCCAATGGGGTCGATATAATGATCGGCCACTTTGAGCTGTAAACTGATCTTGGGATACGCCTCGATAAAGTCGAGAATCATTGGCATCAAAATCTGACGGGAGAGCGCTTTGGGGGCGGCAATTCTCAGTACGCCAGAGACTTCTGATTTGTCTGTTTGCGCCGCAGACACGGCCATTTTGGCCGAATACATCATATCGGCGCAAAGACTATACACTTCTTGTCCCGTTACGCTCAGACGCATCTGACGTGTTGTCCGCTCCAGTAACTTTTCTTCCAGTGTGTTCTCTAGGCGTGTAATTGAACGGCTGACCGAAGAAGGGGAGACGCCAAGTTTCTTCGCCGTTTTGGAAAAGCTGCCAGACTCCACTACGTTGACGAAGATGGCCATTTCCGAGAGCAGTGGAATAAGCTTATTTGTGTCCATGGTGCAAAAATCCTTTGCAATGCAGCCATATTGTTTCACTTAAGTTACTTATGGATACTAGTGTAGTCAACAATGAAATCCCACTTATGGAGCGACATTGTGGACAGGTTAACGACTTACTCAGTGATCAATTTTTCAGGCGTTGTGTATCGCCTAAGGCGGGTAAGGCTAGGGTTGTCAGGGCATCAAGCCTCTACCGAGAATAAAATTGGTGGGGTGTGAGATGGATACAGATCTATTTGAACGCCACTTGATGGCGATTGCCGGATTGCTTGAACATCACCACTACGTTTTCATTAGCGGTCGTCAAATGACTCATATGCTGGAAACGAATGTTGATGAGGTCATCCGTTTTAAGAAATGTTGGGACAATCTAGAGCTGGATAGGTATATCTCAGGTGGCGCAATGTATCGTCATCGTCGATACGGTCAGTTTACAAAGCGCGCGACGCTTGAGGAGCTTACGCTACTGCCGCATCAACCCTTCTACCAGCCTACGTGTTTTAACTCGATCAGCGGAGGGATCGAGCGAACTTTTGCCCCGTTGACGCAAACATTTGTTCAGTCACCAGTCCTAAACAAACTCTTACTATTGCTGAGCGTTATTTTTGATTTAGCAGAGAGTAAACCAACGGATTGGGTGATCGGAGTACATCCTCAGCGAATAGTGGCTGAAGGAGTCAATCAGGGGTTATCTACGCCAGAGGGACTTCATCGCAACGGAGTAAGTTATATCGCGTCCATGCTGTTAAAAAGAAACAATGTTGTCGGTGGGGATACGACAGTTACCGATAGCAAGCACAATCTGTTGGAGTGCCTCGCCTTAGATAATCCCTTAGATATGGTGTTGGCTGACGATAGACATACCATGCATGAGGTGTCACCTATTACCTCATTATGGCGAGAAAGATGCGCGTACCGGGATGTACTCGTAGTGACCTTTACCAAGATGGAGAATAAATATGACAGCCACAACGGATCAACTGAAAAAAGGAACTTTCAGGCTACCGTTAACTGAATTGATGTTGCTTCTTGTCGCCATATTCTGGGGAACCAGCTATGGTCTGACGAAAAGTGCTCTAGTGTATACCAGTGTTTTGGTATTCATTTCTATCCGTTTTTCGATCACTTTTTTATGTATGCTACCTGTAGTGATTCGAGACTTTCGCCGAGGGTTGAATAAAGACTGGAAGATCGCCCTCCCCACCGGTCTTATCCTGTCGGCGATTTTTTTCTGTGAAGTGTTTGGGGTTTCACAAACCTCAGCATCCAATGCGGCGTTTTTGATCAGTTTGTCGGTGATATTGACGGCATTTGCGGAGCTGGTCATTAATAAGAAAAGAGTTAGCAATACTTTATGGCTACTGACACTCTGTAGTGTTGTAGGTGTACTGCTATTGACCAGTAATCAAGGTATAGAATTATCGCTAAACAGTGGCGATTACTTTATTCTGGCTGCCGCTCTATTGCGTGCCTTGATGGTGACATTGACTAAGCGTTTTACTGAAGGTAAAGAGATCACCACCAGTACCTTGACCTCCCTTCAATCTTTGGTTGTTGCTTGTGTGGCTATCGTCTGCGCGGTGACGTATTTGCCCGCCTCTGAGTTTGTGATTCCGACCAGTCCTGAATTTTGGATGACAGTGGCATACCTTGTCTTATTTTGTACTCTGTTTGCGTTTTATGTGCAGAACTATGCTGTACGTCGAACTTCGCCAACGCGAGTCTCGCTACTGATGGGAAGCGAGCCATTATTTGGTGCGATTTTCGCCATGGTGTGGTTGCAAGAGTCTTTAACCACTTTGCAAGTGGCTGGTGGGTTACTGATCTTATTCAGTGTCATCGTGACGTCGACCAAAGAAAGCTAGTCCTCTAATATTCAGGAACAAAAATTCAGCGTTGATGACTACTCTATTACATGGTTCCATATTAAAGTAGTCGCCAATAACAAACATAAGGCGTGCAGTGGATGTACGCCTTTCTTTGCTGAGGATGAAAATGACCAAACCGCTGAACGAATGTATTGTGCCTATGTATCCAACGATTCAGGCTTTAGATGTCAATGCGCTTGAACCAGGAGAGCATAAGTTCTGGTTTGCGGTTGCTACGGATGCGATTGGTCATCCACAAACCCTGCCTGTTCGGGTCTTTAAAGGGACCAAGCCGGGTAAACGTATCATGATCACAGCGGGCGTTCATGGCGATGAACAAAACGGTATATTGACTGCGCAGAAGTTAGCTCGCGAACTGGAGGGACAAGAACTTTCGGGATGCGTGACGATTGTACCTGCGGTTAATTTATCGGGTATTGCTCGCCATAGCCGCGATTTTCATTCCGCTGCACCAGACAGTTCATCAGCCAACCTCAACCGAGTTTTTCCCGGTAACCCTCATGGTGATGATGCTAGCCGTTATGCGTATAGCCTGTGGGAAAACTTACTAAAACCCAATGCGGATCTGGCTATTGATCTCCACTCTCAAACCAGTGGTAGTGCTTATCCTCTTTATGCTTTTGCCGATTACCGTATTGAAGATGCTATTCGAATGGCGAGACTCATCAACCCTGATGTGATTCTCAACGATCCGGGCGATCCTGGCATATTGGAAACGGTTTACAATCGCGCTGATATTCCATCCATTACCATTGAAGTGGGGGTGGGGCGGTACACTGATCTGGAGATGGTAGAACGTGCCACGACAGGTGTGCTCAATGTTTTGCGTTGTTACCAATTGCTTGATGGTGATGTTGCAGAGACAAACAGTGAGTGTGTGGAAGGCAATACGATTACCAGTGTCAGAGCAGAACAAGGGGGATTTGTAATTTGCCATGTTGAGTTGCTGGAAGCGGTCACACTCGGTCAGAAACTCGCGACTCAATACAACAGTTTTGGTGATGAAATACAGACTTACTACTCACCAACAGCGGGTGTGGTCATTAGCCATAACGTGGAATCTGTGCGTGCGCCAGGTTCTCTGGTCGTTCGATTGATCCACTAAGTTGGGGATGGTAGTGCCGACCTTCTTCAATTCACTGGATAAGGTCATCTTTGCCTCCACTCTGTCACTTTCGTGATCCTAATTCTGAAGTTTACCAATAGTAGAAAATCACCAAGCTGAGTTGAGAGTCCTTTCACAGTTTATTAATCGTTTGAATTTAAGCTACAAAATCACCTGTCTTACTATTCAAAATAAAAACTAGGATTTCTCTATGAAGAAACAACTCCTTGCCCTTGCTCTTGGTAGCGTCATTTGCTTAGCTTCTGCCCCCCACACTTTTGCTGCTAATGATAGAGCAATTGTCTCTGACAGTGACTACGCCCAACTCATCACTAAACGCCAAGTTGTAGACCAACTACTCAATGACGCAGTACAGGCGTTTAAATCCCCAGCCCGTATTTCTCATGCTGGGTTTACCGCCAAAATGCCAAGCAATATGGAAACCGTCACTGACCGTTTACTAGAAGCTTACCAACTGGAACCGTACCGTACTGATTTGCTTATCTCGGCAGCGAATGCGCAGATCTACAACAAGAATGTAGATAAAGCGATTGAGCTATTTGAACAAGCGCTATCCGTTGCGCCACAAGACGTCGACTTGCACGCTTACCTTGCGGTTTGGCAGCGCTTTAACAACAACCAAGCTGAGTCAGAGAAGCACATGGAGACACTCGCTAAGTTAAATGCAGGCAAAGCATCAGACATAAAGCGAATCTTTGCAACCGTTGATCGCGTGTTAGCTACCCCGCTTAAAAAACAAGCCAACAAAGGTCAACTAGGTGATCATGGTGCTATTGTCACATTAGGTTATGCATTGAACCCAGATGGCTCTATGCATCAGATACTTATCGAGCGCCTAGAAACGACATTACAAATGGCGAAGGACAACCCAGACGCCTTAATTATATTGACCGGTGGCGTGCCTAAAAATCATAAGACTGAAGGTAAGCTAATGGCTGACTGGTTAATTGAAAAAGGCATCAAGAAAGAACGAATTATTGAAGAAAATTACGCGACCAGCACGGTGGGTAATGCGCTCTTTAGTAGCTATGCACTAGCGCGCCACAATATTCAGCATGCGACTATTATTAGCTCCGCGAGTCACGTTCGCCGTGGTCAAACTCTATTTGAGATTGCTAGTTGGCAGACTGGGCCACAAGACATTACTTTTGATACGGTCAGTTACCCAGACAAGCCACTTAAAGAGCTTGAACAAGCGAGCAACAGTGAACTCCTTGGAATCTATCGCGACGCTTTAAGAACATATGGTATGTGGAGCTATCGTTCATACCCACTTGAATCACGTTAAGCCGCACGGACGCTAAAGGAAAAAACCAGCCTCTTTCAGCTGGTTTTTTAATGCCCATACGCTTAACGCCACTCCCTTTGATAATGAACTGAGTGAGAAACTCTGCCGCCTGAGGGCAATCTCTTCAATACGCCAATCTTGGTAACCCAGTCCACTCTGAGTTGATTTACTTCAATTGAACACGCGACAGAGGACTTAGTGGCTGCTACTTGCCATTGAACTGTGCTCGATACTGTTGTGGTGACACTCCAACAAGACGACGGAAGTGATGGCGTAAGGTCGTCGCATTTTCAAATCCAGACATGTTCGCGAGTCGCTCGATTGAATGTGCTTCTCCCTCCAACAGTCCTTTTGCTCGCTCGATACGTTGTTGAGTTAGCCACTCTTTAGGCGATAGGTTGAAGCTGGCGCGAAACTTACGGTCAAAAGTGCGTCGTGACATATTGGCTTTGTCAGCTAGGGTGTCAACCGTGATGCTTCTATCAAGCTGACTATTGGCCCAGTCGATTGCGGCTGAAAACTGATTGGGTACTTCTAACATAGGGGTTTCGACGAACTGTGCTTGTCCACCTAAACGGTGAGCGGAGATCACCAGTCGCTTTGCCACTTGATTGGCAATGTTATAGCCGTAGTCGTTACGAATTACAGCGAGGCCAAGGTCGAGTGCTGCCGCACTTCCCGCAGAACATCCAATGTTGTCGTCAAAGACGTAAAGCACATCTGGCTGATAGTGAACAAGAGGGAATTGCTGGCGAAACTTCTGCTCGTACATCCAATGTGTGGTTGCTGTTTTTCCATCAAGCAAACCTAATCGTGCTAGTAAGAATGAGCCAGAACATAGTGTGAGTACTTGCTTACCTTCTTGTATGAACAAGGTGATTTGTCGTTTGATTCTATCAGGAATCGGGTAATCCCAAGTGGGCCATCCAGGAATGATCAGCGTGTCGTAAGATTGCAGAGATTCAACGTATAGAGCGCGAAACAGCAAGTTTCCAGTGGTCTGAATGTCGCAGTCTTGTAAATTGACAACGTCCGTCTGGTACCAGTTTTCGAACTCAGGTCTTGGTAGAGCAAACAATTCTATCGCACACGACATTTCGAACAGAGTGACATGTGTATGGGCGAGGATCGCGACTTTTTTCATCTTCATTCCTTGAGATAACCAGCTTGGCTGAAAATTAACGATAACTGTCTTTTACGCCAATGTCACCTGTTACGATTTGACGGCAAGATAGTATTGTCATCAATCACACAAGGAGTACGTAATATGTCGAGTGCAGTATCAAGAGTGGCGGCGGCGAACAGCCAAGAGGCGTTGGCTCATTTTGAGCAACGACTAAAGTTTGAAACAGATTGCTGGGATGTGCACCACGCGTTGACCAATGGATTACAGGATTTTGTCTTAGTCGATGTCAGAGCTGAAGTGCTGTTTGAACAAGGGCATGTGGACGGGGCGATCAACATTCCGCATCCAAGGCTCAATGAGAAGCGCTTGGCTGAGTTTCCATCAGAGACGTTGTTTGTGGTCTATTGTGCAGGACCACACTGCAATGGGACGGAAAAAGCAGCGATACGATTGGCTAAGTTAGGACGGCCGGTCAAGAAAATGATTGGTGGTGTTACGGGTTGGCTAGATGAAGGGTTTGAACTTGTTCCCTGCTTGGTTGAACAGCAGTAAACATGCAGCCAATGCATAGTGGAATTGACCAAATGTCATTTGAGTCATTGCGCGTCGATCCTTACACTTCGCGCTCTTTGTTAAACCCACGCTGAGAATTTGAATCATGTTTTCTCAATCACTTTTCGCTCAGCTTGTGAGAATGAGCTTGTTGCTAATACTGTCCCTGATTGTTGTTCACCACTCTCCAACTTTGTTGGATCTGTTGGCACAACAAGCCGTTGATAGTGGTTGCCACCAGACGTTAGGCGATCAAGCCAGCCATTCTCATGATCATCATCACTAAGGTACTGCGATGAGTATTTTTCGATTTCCCGTTATGGTTTGGCTAGGTATTGCCATTCTGATTATCTGTCTAGGGATTAGACAATCTTTCGGTATCTTTATGATGCCAATTTCTGAACATTTTCAGACAGGACGCGAATTTTTTAGTTTTGCTATTGCGTTGCAAAACCTATTATTTGGCGTGTTTCAACCGGTTGTTGGCATGGCATCAGATCGATATGGTGCTAAGCGCATCATTATCCTTGGTGCCATCGCCTATGGCTTAGGTTTATACCTGACCTCTATCGCTATGGAGCCTAGCTTGCTTTACCTTTCTCTTGGGGTATTGGTGGGCTTAGGTTTAAGCGCAACCAGTTATGTGATTGTTTTGGGGGCTGTCGCCAAAGTCGTGCCTGCTGAACATGCCGCTAAAGCGTTTGGCCTGACTACGGCGGCGGGTTCATTTGGTATGTTTGCCATGATTCCAGGAGCACAAGCTTTGCTAACGGATTTTGGTTGGCAAACCGCGCTTCAAGCTTTCGCTCTTTTGTGTAGCACTATGATCGCGTTTGCACTGTTTATGAAAAACAGTACGCCGAAGCAAGCTACGTCCGTCGGCAGTGTTGAAGAGAATCAGACGCTGAAACAAGCATTGCAAGAGGCGTTTTCTCACAAGGGGTATTGGTTGATCCACCTTGGCTTCTTTGTTTGTGGTTTTCACGTTATGTTTATCGCCACTCACCTGCCAAGCTACCTTGCTGACAAGCAATTACCGGCTTCCGCAGCCGCAATGGCTTTGGCGTACGTGGGTATATTTAACATCTTTGGCTCCTATTTTTGGGGAGTAATGGGTGACCGATTTAATAAGCGTCATGTAATGGCTGCGCTGTACATCATGCGTACCTTGGTGATCGGAGCTTTTGTAACCTTGCCTGTTACTGAACATACTGCCGTTATATTTGGTGGGGCAATTGGCTTTTGTTGGTTGGGAACCGTGCCTTTGACGTCGGGGCTAGTGCGCCAGATCTTTGGAGCCAAATATCTCTCCACCCTGTACGGCTTGGTATTTTTTACTCACCAAGTAGGGAGTTTTTTGGGGGCTTGGGCTGGTGGCCGTATTTACGATTACTACGGATCCTATGAGCCAATCTGGTGGTCGACTGTGGTATTGGCTTTTGCTGCGGCGCTGATTCATCTGCCAATTAATGATAAGCCAGTACAACGTTATGCCGTTGCGTAATAAATGAAAATAGTGAGTCCGTTTTAATCAAACTTCGATTATGATGGACTCATTCTAATTCTCATCTTTGTTATTTATATGTTCGCTGAATGGGTCTCGTCAGAGGCATTGATTGCTGCTTTTCTTATCTTTTTGGGGTCGTTTGTTCAAACGGCGATAGGATTTGGTTTAGCGATTGTTGCTGCGCCACTGTTGATTTTAGTTTCACCTGATTATGTCCCCGCGCCTATCTGTTTGGTGGCTCTGTTTATTTCAATACTCAATGCACTTAAACATCGTGCGAGTGTCGAGATTGGTGGTCTAAAAATGGCGTTGATAGGGCGAGTTCCGGGTTCTATTGCTGGTGGCGTATTGTTAGTCATGGTGTCCACTGATGTGATGACACTCTGGCTCGGGTTATTGGTGTTGTTCGCGGTGGTGGTGAGCCTGCTCCCATTCCGTATCGAGCCGACGCCAATGCGAATGGGCGTCGCTGGCTTTTTCTCTGGTTTTTTTGGCACGAGTTCAGCGATAGGCGGCCCTCCAATGGCATTATTGCTGCAACATCAGGAAGCGAATCAACTACGAGGCAATCTTTCTGCGTTTTTTGTCTTTAGTTCGTTTATCTCATTGCTTATTCAAATGCCGGCAGGGTTTTTGACACTCCATCACCTCTGGATCAGCGTGCCACTCATCCCAGCAGCTTGGATCGGTTACAAGCTCGCTCAGTTGACGACTCACTCATTGCCAAAAGAGAAAATTCGTTTTGGTGCGCTATTGTTGTGTAGTATCAGCGGCGCAACCGCAGTCTGGCAGGGTTTGTCTTAAACTGTTCATGTTAGGTTAAGGAACGATCCTGATACTGGTCGCTAGTAAGGAAGGCACGTTCAAGCTCATTTTATACACCCTTCCTAGTACTGAAGTACGATGATTGCTCAGTGGCTAAGGTTTTTCACAAAGGAGAGAGTCAGTGTTAAGAACACTTGGAAACATAATTTGGTTCCTGTGCGGTGGTATCGTCATGGGTTTAATGTGGTGGTTTTTTGGATTGCTGGCGTTTATCAGTATTATTGGCATCCCTTGGGGACGAGCGTGTTTCGTTATGGGCAACTTCTCTTTCTTCCCGTTTGGGCAAGAAGCTATCGCTCGTGATGAGCTGACTAATGAGACAGATATAGGTACCAGCCCGTTGGGACTGGTGGGTAATATCATCTGGTTTGTTTTCGCCGGTATTTGGTTGGCGATAGGCCATATCATGTCCGCAGTGGCCTGTTTTATTACCATCATTGGTATTCCTTTCGCGCTCCAACACTTAAAGTTGGCGTACATTTCACTCGCGCCAATTGGTAAAACAGTGGTGCCGAAAGAGCAGGCTGCGTTAGCAAGATACTCTAAGTAGCAATTAGCCTGTTGATGGCGTCATTGAAGAAAAGATCCCTAATGGGATCTTTTCTGTTTTTTTATCGCCAAATCTGAGCAGTGGATATTTTTCCGTGTTGACCAGAAAATATGCAAATAACAGATTGATTTGACGAATGAATTGATTATAGTAGCTGCGTTCGCTGACCAGCCCACGGAAGAATAATACTGGATATGTTGCCGCGATTGACTCACACATTTTATTCATCTCTTGCCTTATTCAGTGCAGTAATAAGTACTGGCTCATTTGCCGAACCCATCAAATTGGATCTCTATACTCAGGAGTTTCCTCCGCTGCAAGTACAAGTCGACAACAAGCCTGAGGGATATGTGGTCAAATTTGTCGAAGCCTTAGTCGAACACGCATCAAAAAGTGTCGAGATGGAAATCGGTGCCGTCCATTTTGTTCCGTGGAAGCGAGCTATTCGTACGACTCAAGAGAGTGACAATGTGTTGTTTTTCTCTCTTTCGCGCACACCCAATAGGGAAGAACAGTTTCAATGGATAGGGGCAGTGTCTCCCTATGAAGTTGCAGTTTATCGTCATATCGAAGGTCCATCTGTTGTTCCTACCTCCCTGACGGAACTGAGAAACCATAGCTTTGCCGCGCAGGTAGGTAGCTCGTTCGAAGAAGTGTTAAAAGATGAAGGGTTTGGCAATATTATTCCTGTCAATTATGGCAAGGTTGCCATTAAGCTGTTGCGTGCTCATCGTGTCGACTTTGCGCCATTGGTGACGTCGAGCTATTACTACCGTATGGAACAGTATGGTTTTAATCCAAACGAATTTGTTGAGGTTATTCGGGTCGACAAGCTTTGCAAGGATTTATGGTTGGTGACGGGAAACAACACCTCACCTCTGGTGGTCGATGCCTTGCGCGAGAGTTTTGCGCAGTTGAAGAATGAGGGTGTGCTTGATCAGTTGATCGCGCACTACCAACCTGACAGCGAAGTGATGGTTAAGTATCGAAACGCAAAGTCTAAACAGTAAAAAGAGGCCAAATGGCCTCTTTTTGTTTACTCGACTTATCGCTCTTCGCCATAAATATCGAACGAAAAGTACTTGGCTGCGATCTTGTCGTAGGTACAGTGAACGACGATTAATACGCCTTGATACCAAAAGGTTTTAGTTTAGCTGGCAGCACTTCGTCCAGCTTGTCTATCTCATCAGGGAACACCTCTATTAGTGCAAAATGATGCTCCTCATAGATGGCTCTAATTTTATGCTGCTGTTTTTCTGGAGTTGTCGCGTTGTCGTCACCCCAATATTGAAGATAGACTTTTCCGGTTGGCAGATAAAAATCACTCAGTACATCTTGTTCAATCGGTAGCTGACGGTCATAGGCATGGACGACACCATTCATGTAAAGCCAATTATCGATGATCAGTTCTGCTTTAGAGCGCACATAGTGCCCGTCTAGCGTGCGATGCTTAGCTTCGAACTTTTGCCTGAAACTCGACAACGATTTGTCCGTAGCGTGCGCTTGGGCATCTTGTCCTGAGAACTCAATAACTGACTGTCTCAAACGTTTGTTGCGAACAATCGAGTCATGCCAAACGACAAAGTGTTGTTCACGCTCTTTGTCTTCGCGCTGATAACCGCCTACAGTGAGACCAGACGCAGTGACATGCCAGCCATTGTCGCCTTTGGTGATCCAACCCAATTCCTGTAGTAACTGATTGACCTTTTTCGCGTTGAGAGAAAAGCGTTGACCAATTTGGGTGGCGCTCATGGTTTTACCGCTGGTGGCGGTGGAATCGATAAGGAGGTTTTCTGGCCAAACAATAAACTGGCCAAATTTAGTATGATCGATGTACTCACCACCAAATTTAATCCCAAGCTCTGTCAGAACCCAGCCATCATCTGAGCGATTGATATAGCCTGCAACTTTAAGGTCGCTAAACAGCTTCTTAGCATCCATTTCACGTTGTTTTGCCAAGGCGGTGGTAGAGATTTTGTCTGACATTCTATTCTCCTTATCATTGGTGCTATTGTTAAATCAAAGCCCCGTTTAATCAAGAAGATATAGGAAAATAGTAGACTTGCTGTCGACAATGTAGTGCGCTGAAAAGTGTCGGTTAGAGCCTGATGGGAGTTGAACAGAGCCAAGGAGGAGAGTCCCTCCTGACTCACTATTGATAGAGTATCCCATCAACCATTACGGCCTGGCTTTGGTAGTCGTCATCCAGTATGGTTGCAGCTGCACGGAAATGGGGCTGGAGCATTCCAAGATCGTCGCAATGAAGCGCTTGAGCTGGGTAGGTTGCGGCCATTTTTAACGCTTCTTCTTCGTCAATTCCCCATCGGATGACATTCGCCACAGATTGATCCATGCCAATATGGGCTCCCGCCAAACTGCCTCGACTGTTAACCAGTTTATTGTTAACTACCTTGATCGTTTCTCCATCGAGAACAAACTGATTGGTTTTGCTACCCACTGTCGCCATTGCATCCGTAACGATCAGCAGTTTCCCTTGTGGCTTCGCCTTGAGAGCAAGCATTACGTTTTGAGGATGAACATGGATCCCATCAGTAATGATCGAGCACCAGCTATGATCTGAGTAGAGTGCTGTACCAACCACGCCCGGCTCGCGACCTTCTAAGGGAGACATTGCATTAAATAGGTGGGTAAAACCATCGATAAGCAAGCGTTTTTCATCTGGCAGTTGAGCCGCTTTGGCGTTGCTGTGACCACATGACAGAATAACCTGATGCTCTTTCATCCACAGTAGTGCGGAGAGGTCGATATTTTCTATCGCGGCGGTGACCAGAACCTTGCCTTGTTTAGGCCATTGGAACGATTCGAGTTGCTCTACCGTTGGTGAGTAAAACAAGTTGGCATCGTGCGCCCCTTTCTTCTCTTCATTTAACCACGGCCCCTCTAAATGAACACCCAGTACACCAGCAACCGACTCTTCCATCGCCTGCTGCGTGGCGTTGAGGGCATGTTGAATATTTTCAGGTGTCGAGCTAATGAGTGTTGGCAGTAAATAGGCAGTACCATGTTTTCTATGGGCTTGACATATGGTTGCCATTCCGAGTGTTGTGATGTCATTGTTGAACATCACATCGCCACCACCATTAACTTGTATATCAATAAATCCAGGGGCGATTAAACCCGTCGGGAAATGTTGATGCTCTATTTCATTAGGCAATTCACCAATAGGGAGTATCGAGGCTATCTGGTTTTCCTCCCAGACTAAGGCGCAATTATAGTGGTAGTGATTTCCATCGAAAATTCGTGGTGCAGATATCGCTTTAAGCGTCATGATTTACTCTCCAAACTGAAATGCAGCACCAAGTAAGCAGGCGTCATAGTCGCCTTTGGCTGCCACAACAGGCACTTGAAATACCGCTGGACGACGTTTTATCGCTTGATCGACACGAGCAATATAGTTCTTTGCCAGCCCGATGCCGCCCCCCAAGACAATGACATCGAGATCCAAACATGCTTTTAAGTTACAGCATAGTAGCGCAATGGCTTGTGCGCTTTGGTCAATGATCACTTCGGCGTCGGTATTGGTCTGCGCTTGTTCGAACAGTTCAATGTTTGATACTGGTGAGGAAAAGCGTTGTTCGCTCGCTCTTTGGATAGCGGTTCCGGAAGCGATAGCTTCAACACATCCCATTTGACCACAGCCACATTTAGGGCCGGTTAGAGATACTGACATATGTCCTATATGTCCAGCGAGTCCGGACTGACCTTGATGCAATTTCCCATCGATAATAATCCCACCACCCACTCCGGTTGATACAGTAATGAACGCCATGTTTTTCACTTGATCATCCAACTGAGTATATTCGAACCATGCAGCGGCCTGGGCGTCATTCAGTATTTGGACAGGCAGTCTTACGTGTTTTTCTATAGCCTGAACTAAAGGAAAGGGAGCGGGAAAGGCGAGGGTATCGGGATTAATGGCACTTATTCCCAGCTCAGTCACTAAACCTGTGGTTGAAATCCCGATATTGTCACACTCTTTTACCCAATCACTGCTGCTCGTGAGTAGAGTGTGGGCAAAGAGGTCGACATCGTTGACAACCGGTGTCGAGATTTGTTTACGCTCAATTAACACGCCTTGTTCAACCAGCCCTAAGGCGATTTTTGTCCCACCGATGTCGATTGCTAATGTGCGCATTCCTTTGCTCCTGCTGCCTGAGTGGCTGAGTTAAACCATTGAGTGACGATTTCAAGACGAGTGATAGCAGAACCGACCGTCACCGCCGTTGCGCCACACTCAATGGCTTTAGCCGCTAACTCAGGTGTGTTGTATCGTCCTTCTGCCATTGTAAAGAATCCAGCTTGTGAAAACTGTTTGACTAACTGCAAATCTGGTTCTGTTGGTTCAGTCTCTCCAACGTAACCCGATAATGTTGAACCGATTATTTCCACTCCTTGTTGATGAGCCCAAACACCATCTTCAAAACAAGAACTGTCAGCCATTGCGATACAACCTGAATTTTTGATGGCTTGAGCGATATGTTCTCTGCTTTCAGGACGTGGTCGATCAGTGGCGTCGAATGCGATGATCGTTGCCCCAGCGTTAGCTAAGTCATCAACGTCACTGGCAAAAGGTGTGATGCGCACAGGACTGTCCTGCAAGTCACGTTTCACTATTCCAATAATTGGTACACTGACGGCTGCTGAGACTGCTTTGACATTTTTTACACCCTCGATACGAAATGCTTTAGCCCCGGCTTGTTCAGCTGCAACCGCCATGGCGACGATAAAATCGGTGTTTTCTAAAGGGCTGCCTACCACTGGCTGTATCGATACTACGGTTTGACCGAGCAGAGACTGCTTTAATTCATTGATACTTATACTTTTTGTGTTCACAACGGGCCTCGTAACTTGAGTAATGCTAGTGCGGAGTGAAGGAAAAAAAACCGTCACAATTCGTCCAATCAGTGTGCCAATTGATATGTCTGGCGAATTTTTGTCCGCGATCACATTTTGTAAAAAGTTAATTTGAAAATAATCTTCATGGCAATAATAATCCATAACGAAGATTTTTTTCAAACAAAATAAAAGTTTTTTTTGAAAATGGTGAAACCAGGTATAAATCGTATAAAAAGGGAACAATATGAAAGCCATCAATAAGATCACTCTCGCTCTGCTGACCCTGAGCTGTGCCACTAGTCTACAAGCAGCTACAACACTGAAAATGGGGATGCAAGCCTCAGTCGGTTCTGTGGAGTACGCTTCAGCTAAACTCTTGGCGGACACCATGGAGGAGATGAGTAAAGGCGAATTGAAACTCGCTCTTTATCCGAGTGCACAGCTTGGTGATGACCGCGCGATGCTACAGCAGTTAAGCATGGGTGATTTGGATATTACTTACGCTGAGTTTGGCCGCATGGGTCTTTGGATTCCACGTGCTGAAGCCGTGACATTGCCTTATGTTGCCCGTGATTTCGAACACTTACGCCGTATGTTCGATTCTGATTATGGTATTGGAATCCGTGAAGAGATGCTGTCCAAGTTCAACTGGCGCGCTCTCGATACTTGGTACAACGGTACTCGCGAAACCACTTCTAACCGTCCTCTTAATTCAATTGAAGACTTCAAAGGTCTGAAATTACGGGTACCTAATGCTAAGCCAAACCTCAACTACGCTAAGTTGTCGGGTGCATCGCCAACACCAATGGCGTTTTCTGAAGTGTATCTTGCACTGCAAACCAATGCGGTAGATGGCCAGGAAAACCCATTACCAACCATCAAAACCATGAAGTTCTATGAGGTTCAGGGCAACCTTGCCATGACCAATCACATTGTCAATGACCAGATGGTGATCATCTCGGAATCCACTTGGCAAAAACTGTCTGACAAAGAGAAGAAGATTGTAGAAGAAGCAGTCGCTAAAGCGGGTAAAGCGCATACAGCGTCGGTGAAGAAGCAAGAAGCGGAATTGGTTTCATTCTTTGAAGAGCAAGGGGTTAACGTGACTTATCCCGATTTAGCGCCTTTCCGTGAAGCGATGCAGCCACTCTATGCTGAGTTTGAAGATAAGGTGGGTCAGCCTATCGTTAAGAAACTCGCGGCTATGTAAGAGAGTAGCGTTAGCTATTTTCGTTTGTTCGGGCTGGCCGTAAAGGCCAGCCATGGAGCTCAAGATGTTACGTAAGATAATTAATAATATTGAAGAGATCATTACCGTACCTTTGATGGCTGCTTTGTTAGTGGTTCTGACATGGCAGATAGGTACGCGCTGGTTGCTCAATGATCCTTCCCTTTGGAGTGAAGAACTCGCCCGGGTTCTGTTTATGTACATGTCGCTGATTGGTTGTGCCATTGCCATTAAACGCAGCACTCATGTCAACATCACTTTCTTCTCAGACAAACTGCCAGAGAAAGCTCGCTTGTGCTTAGTGTTATCGCTTGAGCTCGCGGTTCTGGTG
Source organism: Vibrio sp. TRT 2004 (assembly GCF_050113735.1). NCBI lineage: Bacteria > Pseudomonadati > Pseudomonadota > Gammaproteobacteria > Vibrionales > Vibrionaceae > Vibrio > Vibrio sp. TRT 2004. The sequence goes on from NZ_JBNJOH010000015.1 coordinate 43,128, forward strand.
TCGATTTTTGCAATTATTGTATTGGGTTATCAGCACGTTCAGCGCACAGCTTTCTTTGAGCTGATCACGCTTGGAGTGTCGAGCAGTTGGATGAACTACAGCTTGCCAATTGGTGGCGTGTTTATGGTGTTCAGACAGCTGGAGAAAATGGTTGGTATTGGTAAGCAATTGTTCAACAGCAGCCAATCAGTATCTTCCACAGATTCGCAAATAGCTCAGAGGTAGGGATTCCATATGGCGGGTTCAATTTTTGGCTGGCTAGGGCTGCTATTTGCAGGAATGCCAGTAGGTTTTTCTCTTATTTTCGTTGCCTTAGTATTTTTGGTTTTAACCAATAGTACAGGGATAAATTTCGCTGCTCAGCAGATGCTGGGTGGTATCGATAACTTTACTTTGTTGGCCGTTCCTTTCTTCGTTCTGACCGGGCACTTAATGAACAGCGCCGGCATTACTGAGCGAATTTTCAATTTTGCTAAATCCATGGTCGGTCATATAACAGGTAGCCTTGGTCACGTAAATATCATGGCAAGCTTGTTGTTCTCAGGTATGTCAGGATCAGCATTGGCAGATGCTGGTGGCCTAGGGCAGTTAGAAATCAAATCCATGCGTGATGCAAAATATCACGATGACTTTGCCGGTGGTCTAACGGCGGCTTCTTGTATCATTGGTCCATTAGTTCCCCCTTCTGTCCCTTTGGTGATATACGGAGTGGTATCCAATACGTCCATCGGCGCTTTATTCCTCGCAGGTGCTATTCCCGGTCTATTATGTTGTATCGCGCTAATGACGATGAGTTACTTCATCTGTAAGAAGCGTGGCTATATGACGTTGCCTCGCGCGACTCGAAAAGAGCAGCTGACGTCATTCAAAGAAGCTTTCTTATCACTGCTTACTCCGGTAATCATCATTGGCGGTATCTTTTCAGGTAAGTTCACTCCGACGGAAGCCGCGGTAGTCTCTTCTCTGTATGCGCTTTTCCTTGGTACTGTTGTTTACAAGCAGCTTACCCTGGGTGGTTTTGTTGAGATTCTTAAAGAGACGGTAAACACGACTGCAGTTGTCGCTCTAATGGTAATGGGTGTGACTGTATTTGGTTGGATCGTTGCCCGTGAACAGTTACCGCAGATGTTGGCTGATTACTTCCTGACAATCAGTGAAAACCCGTTGGTGCTGCTGCTACTGATCAACTTGCTACTACTCTTCCTTGGTACTTTTATCGAGTCATTGGCGCTGTTGCTACTCTTAGTTCCATTCCTTGTTCCGGTTGCTGCGGCGGTTGGTATTGACCCAGTTCACTTTGGTGTAATGGCAATCCTGAACCTGATGATCGGCATTCTTACTCCACCGATGGGCATGGCACTTTACGTGGTATCCCGCGTGGGAGATATCCCATTCCACGTTCTGACTCGCGGTGTTCTACCGTTACTGGTTCCACTGTTTATCGTATTGGCGCTTGTTGCTGTATTCCCACAATTTACTCTGCTGTTACCTGAGCTAATGCTTGGTTACGGACAGTGATGACAATTTGAAGTTAAGGTAATTAAGATGAAAAAACTAACTGGCCTGATTGCTGCTCCACACACTCCTTTTACCGTGGACAACAAGGTGAACTTTGCTGCAATTGATCAAATTGCTCAACTGTTAATCGAGCAAGGGGTAAAGGGCGCTTACGTATGTGGTACGACGGGTGAAGGCATTCACTGTTCCGTAGAAGAACGTAAAGCGATTGCTGAGCGTTGGGTCAAAGCCGCAGACGGTAAGCTGGATCTTATCCTGCACACTGGTGCGCTGAGTATTGTCGATACCATCAACTTAACTGAGCATGCGGAAACGTTAGATATCCTGGCAACGTCAGCGATTGGTCCGTGCTTCTTTAAACCAGGCAGTGTTGATGATTTAGTTGAATACTGCGCTCAGGTTGCAGCTGCTGCGCCGTCAAAAGGTTTCTACTACTACCATTCAGGTATGTCAGGAGTGAATCTGGATCTTGAGCAGTTCTTAATCAAGGGTGAGCAACGTATTCCGAACCTGTATGGTGCTAAATTCAACAACGCAGATTTGTACGAGTATCAACGTTGTGTTCGTGTCTCAGGCGGCAAATTTGATATCCCGTTTGGTGTTGATGAGTTCCTTCCTGCCGGTTTGGCTGTCGGTGCTGTGGGAGCGGTTGGTAGTACTTACAACTATGCGGCGCCACTTTACCTGAAGATTATTGAAGCCTTCAATCAAGGTAAGCATGAAGAAGTGGCGGCATTGATGGATAAGGTTATCGCTATTATCCGTGTGTTGGTCGAGTACGGTGGTGTTGCAGCTGGCAAAGTCGCAATGCAGCTGCACGGTATTGACGCTGGCGATCCGCGTCAGCCTATTCGTGCCCTGACCGCCAAACAGAAGTCTGATGTTATGGCTAAGATGCGCGACGCTGACTTTATCTAACTTCCACAGGGAGGTTAGCCTCCCTGCCTTTATCAACCTTCGCTTCTGTTAGACCCGGACGCCAAACAGAAGATAACTGACAAGTTTGAAACGTTTGATTTCAATTAGTTTATTATAGCGAGATAGTTCGATTGTTGGTGTTCAAGAGACACTGAGTCTGATACTTTTATCTAAGCCAAATAAATCTGAAGAGGCCGTTGTGAATTCGCCTAAAAATCTAATGGTTCGATTACGTTCAAATATCGAACCTTTGAGTAAAAAATTGAGACTGGTTGCAGACTACGTGCTTGAAAATGCACATGATGTCCAGTTTCAAACCATTACTGAGCTTGCTCGCAATACACAGACGAGTGAAGCAACGGTAGTGCGCCTATGTCGTGATATGGGCTACAAAGGATACTCTGACTTCAGAATGGCTCTTGCCGTGGATTTGAGCCAGACAGCCAGTCAAAATCAGCCTCAGGTAGAAGGCGATATCTGTGATGTATCTGCCCAAAGTGCTGTAGATAGTTTGCAAGATACTGCTAAGTTGATTGATCGAAAAGCATTAAGCCGTATTTGCGAACTGGTTCATAACGCCCAGTTTATTGGTTGTGTGGGGGTTGGCGCATCAAGCATTGTTGGCCGGTACCTGGCTTACCGTTTGGTACGTATTGGTAAAAAAGCCATCATGTATGAAGATACCCACTTAGCGGCAATGAGTGCTGGGCGCAGCAGTGAAGGTGATTTGTGGTTCTCGGTTTCTAGCTCTGGCTCTACCAAAGAAGTTATCTACGCCGCCAGTCAGGCACATCGTCGTAATGTCCCTGTGGTTGCTCTGACTAATATCAGCCATAGCCCTTTATCTGCGATTTCTGACGAACTTCTCGTTGCAGCTCGTCCTGAAGGGCCTTTAACCGGTGGTGCGTTCGCATCTAAAGTTGGTGCGCTATTATTGGTTGATGTGCTGATCAACACCTTGCTGGATACTTATCCTGAATATACTGGGTCTGTAATGGAAACTGCAGAAGTGGTTCTGCCACTGATGAACAGCTAGTATCTATATGATATTAAAGTAAAATACATAAAGCTCACTACTCGGTGAGCTTTTATTTTCTCTATTGGTGAAAATATTTTTTATTGTTAAGTTGATCAAAGAAATATTTTTTCATTGATCGATAATTAGTATGAAATCTAACCAACATGGAACAAGGGTTTGAGCCGATTGCCAACTCTGAAGTCGGTTATTCAAACTACTTTCCAATAAGGAAATAACAATAATGAACATCAAAAATCATCTGATTCACACACCATTGCTTACTGTTTCTCTGTTGCTAACTGCTAACGCCAGTGCGGCGAATCAGTGGCCGGATTTACCTGTTGGGATTAAAAGTGGTATCGGCGCGCAGGTTGGCGACAAAGTGTTTGTCGGACTGGGTTCGGCAGGCCAAGACTTTTTTATGTTGGATCTGAACAACATTGCGAAAGGTTGGCAGCAGAAAGCGAGCTTTAATGGGCCTGCAAGAAGTGGAGCTACCGCCTCAGTCGTTGGTAATGAAATCTATGTTTTTGGTGGTTCAGGTAAAGCCAATTCAAGCGATCCTGCCCCGATCCTGTTTGATAGCGTATACCGTTACGATGTTGAAAGTGACTCATGGTCACAGGCCAATACCTCTACACCAGTGGGACTGTTAGGAGCCTCTTCCTATTCGCCGGACGGCAAACAAGTGGTGTTTTTTGGTGGTTACAACAAGGGTTACTTTGATCGGTATTTAAATGATGTGATGACCACCGACAAAGCCGCTGAGCCTAAAGCGTGGCAAAAGATTGTCGATGACTATATGGGCATGAAGCCGCTTGACTACAAGTGGAACCGACAGGTCGTCAGCTACAAGCCGGAAACGGGTCAATGGAGTGATCTTGGCTCCTCGCCTTATTTGCCAAACTGCGGTAGCGCTCTGGTTGCTGAAGGCGCGAAAGCAACCTTGATTAGTGGCGAAATTAAACCGGGTCTGAGAACCGCAGAAGTGAAGCAGTATCAGTTCTCACAACAGCAGCCGTGGCAGAGTATGCACTCACTTCCAGCACCTAAAACAAGTTCGGTTCAGGAAGGAGTCGCAGGTGCCTTTGCCGGGCAAAGTAACGGGGTGATAATCGTAGCAGGCGGCGCTAACTTCCATGGGGCAAAAGCAGCGTTTGAAAGCGGAAATATGTTCGCTCACAACGGCTTTGGTAAAGCATTCAATCCCGAGATGTATGTACAGCAAAATGGTTTATGGCAACAGGTTAATGCATTACCTGAAGGCCTTGCTTATGGTGCGTCGTTCTCAACGGGTACTGGGGTCCTGATTGCTGGTGGAGAAAAGAGTGACCGTAGCGCCAGCAAAAAGGTATACCTGCTAGCGTGGAATGGCTCAAGCGTTGATATTGCGGATTAATCAGGAGACCAGTTATGTCGTTACTTATTGACTCATTTCCAGCTTTGCCTGTCGGGATCAAAAATGGCATTGGAGGTCTGCTTGGCAAGCGACTCTATGTTGGTTTGGGCAGTGCAGGAAAACAGCTGTTTTATTATGACTTAGAGCAACCAGCATCTGGTTGGCAGCAAGCGGTCGACTTTCCGGGTACTGAGCGTAATGATGCCTGTTATGTGGTAAGTAACGACAAACTTTATGTTTTTTCCGGAGCGGGCCAGCGCGAACACGAGCAATCGCCTGTTGTGCTCGACGACGCCTATTGTTTCGATGCTAAGAGAAACCTCTGGACTAAACTAAACACGCAGATACCGGTTGGTTTGCTTGGGGCATCTGCTTGTACCTTGCCGACAGGCGAACTGGTTTTCTTCGGCGGTTACTGCAAAGAAACGTTTGATTCATTCGTCGCCAAGTTATCATCGATTGATCAAAAGTCACAACCCGAAAAACATCAGAGTGTGTTGAATGAGTTTATGTCTCGCCCGGTTTTTGGCTATGGCTGGAATGGGGATATTTGGTCTTTTGACCTAACTCGTGAAAAGTGGGCGATATTAGACAAGAACCCATTTGCTGCCAATTGTGGGGCAGGGATCGTGCAGCAAGGAAGTACCGTTACCTTGATTGAGGGAGAGATAAAGCCTGGACTTCGCAGTCTGCAAACGAAACAGTTCCAGCTTCACTCACCAAGTCATATCAGCAGTAAGTTATGTGCCTCGATATTTGATATTCAAAGCCAGCATGAAGGATTAGCAGGGCATTTTTGTGGCCAAATACAAGGTCAGATCTTTGCGGTGGGGGGGGCGTATTTTATAGGTAGCCAGAATAACTTCAACAACCACCAATGGTATACGCATAAAGGGTTAACGAAGCACTACAGCAATAGTATCTGGCGTTTTGATGGTAAAGTCTGGTATCGCGAACGTGCCTTGTCACAAGGGGTGGCATACGGGGTTGCGATTTCAGCTGACAATAGAATCTACATCTTAGGTGGCGAGAATAAATTTGGAATAGCGCAGAGCCTTTGTTACGTATTGAGTTGATTTTGCTGTATAAATATACAGTAATTTATTGTTCTCACCGAGCGCTCGTTGTATGTTATTGCGCAACAGTAATCTAAATGGACAGAGACCAATGCGAGACTCATTACGAGGCAAAATTATCGAGGTTTGCACTAAGAAAATTAACCAGAAAGGGGACAATGTCGGTGTTTCATTTTATGCCTTCTTTGCCAACAAAAATGATGATCCAGTGCTGTTGATGGAGGCCGCTACCTGGTGGATTCAGACGCATAAACTAGACCATTTTGAGAAAGCTCATAAAATTCTCGATATGGTTAAGTCCGGTGAATAGAGGTAGTTGTTGCTTACTTGCCAAGTCGACTGGATAGAGTTGGCTAAGTAAGCATAAATAGAATCTAGCGTGACTTATTACTCTGCATAACAAGGGTGTATAACCCACCAACTAACAGCCCCCAAAGCGTCGAGCTAATACCAAGTAGACTCATTCCTGAAAGAGTAACCAAGAAGGTTAACAGGGCTGGTTCACGTAGATTGTCACTCTGAAATGCAGTTTGCAAACACATCAGTAACGTGCCGAGTAGGGCGAAGCCCGCTAGCATATGTGTAATCTGTAAAGGCAGTGAGACGAATAGTGCGACAACGGACGAGGCGAGTATCCCAGCGACCAAATAGAAACCTCCCGCCCACAACACTGCTTTATAGCGCACATTTTTATCTCTATCGACGTCTTCAGTCATACAGAGTGCGGCTGAAATAGCCGCGAGATTGAGACTGAATCCACCAAATGGAGCCGATAGGAGATTGGTTATCCCAGTACCGAGCAGTATGGGTTTGACTGGCGCTTGATACTGATAACTTCTCATCATGGCGATACCCGGCAAATTTTGTGAGAGCATGGTGACTATGTACAAAGGAATTGAAATGTTCAGCACGGTCGATAGGTCGAATTGTGGCGTGACCCAGTTTGGCTTCGCTAGTTTCAAGACCGATGTACTCAAGGCTGCTTGGTCTGACTGAAACGCGAAGAATAGACCGATGAGCAGTAAGATAAGCATGGTGTACTTAGGCACAAAACGTTTGCTGACAAGATAAGCCGAAAACATTACTCCAAAGATGATAGGCATGGTCATGACAGGCTCAAATGCTTTCACACAGAAAGGCAGTAAGATTGCCGCTAACATTGCGGTTGCGAGCGGAGAAGGAATACGTTGCAGTGCTTTGGAAAGGGGCGAAATTAAACCAGTTACAAATATCAGTAGTCCGGTTACAGCAAAGGCCGCGACTAGCGCTGGTAACGAATATTGCGACGCGGAACTGACCAATATCGCCGCTCCAGGTGTCGACCAAGCCATTAAGATTGGCATTTTGTAATACCAAGAGTAACCGATGGATGTTACTCCCATTGTGATTCCGAGTGCCAATAACCAGCTTTCAATTTGACTGGCGCTTGCTCCCGAAGCCGCGGCGGCTTGGATGATAATTACCACCGAGCTGGTGTATCCGACCAATACCGCTGTAAAGCCAGCGGTAATGTGGCTTAAAACCGATGATTTTTGATTCATTGTTACTCCACTCTCTATGGTAAGCTATGCCGTGCGTCATAACGCACAGTTGCCAAGATAGCATTGTGCGCTATAGCGCACAATAGGAGTTGTATTAATGAAAGAGACGATTTTTAAGTCGCAAATTGCCAATCATTTAAAGTCGGAAAGAAAAAAGAAAAAGCTGAGCTTAGATGCAACGGCCAAGCTGACTGGTGTATCTAAAGCAATGCTAGGTCAAATAGAAAGGAAAGAATCAAGCCCTACGATTGCCACTCTTTGGAAAATTGCCAGTGGTTTGGAGACCTCTTTTTCGGCTTTTTTTGCCAACGAACCTAATTTGCAGTCACCGGATAGGGTGTTTCCTGAAGATCCGCGCATGAAGGTAAAAACGTTGTTCCCATACAAAGAAGATACTGGTCTTGAAGTATTCGAGATTACTTTGTCCCAACATCATCAACAGATGTCTGATGCACACAGTGCTGGAGTCGTTGAGCATGTACATGTAATCAAAGGTGAAGCGAGGATTTACTTCGATCAAGAATGGCATTCGCTCAACGAAGGCGAAAGCTTACGCTTTTACAGCGATCAACCCCACGGGTATCAAGCGGTAACGGAATCCATGGTATTCCACAATATTGTCTGTTATCCGAAGTAATGAATGTAGTGTAGGGAAGTGCATGTCCACTTCCCGTTAACATTCCTAAAACGTATTCAGCACCACTTGATTGCGGCCAAAGCCTTTGGCTTGATACAAGGCTTTATCGGCTCGGCTTATCGTACTGTGTGAACTAATCTGGCTATCGGTGATACCAATGCTAATGGTATAGCTGATATCAGACTCATCCAGTTCTACACATGACTGTTCCACCATCTGACGTAGCAGTTCACATTGCTCATAGGCGTGGTTTTCATCATTGGCATGAAACAAAATACAGAATTCCTCGCCACCATATCGAGACAGGCTGAGTGAACCTGGCTTTGGAAAACAACGCCTCATTAAATCGGCGGTATGATAAATGACTTTGTCACCGCCTAAGTGACCGATGTTGTCATTGATGGTTTTAAAATGGTCGATATCAATCATCGCAAGGTACAAACCATGACGCTCAATGTTTTGTTCAATGTGCTCCGTCAGCGCCAACTTGTTGTCTAGGTGTGTCATCACATCACTATTTCGTAGCTGTTGGTGAAGTATTAGGTTAGACAAGGCGATTTCAGAGTAATCTCTGATCATGGTCAGTATCGTGCGGTAGATTGGTATATTGGCATTGATGTACATCACTGCGATTAAGTTGTCTTTGTCAAACAACGGGATCGTATAGTGTCGAGACGCGATGTGCAGTTTCTTTGCAAGTGGATCGACATATTGCCTTGTCGTGTAACTCATCGAATTCGGAGAAAAGCGCTTAGCCAGAGTAGAGTCAGTCAGCACGACTTTTGTATTGCCATGATAGTCTATCGTGGTGAAGTGTCCGTAATCCGAATCATAAAAACATAGCTGCATTCCTTTGTGGTGACAGAAACGATCCAGCACGGCTTTTAAATAGCGTTTAAAGTCCGCCAAATTTTCTCGGTTATTCAATTGTGCAAGACTTTTGTTGAGTTGATACGTGAGATAGTTAATCGCGACTGCTAACAGCATCAGTGAGGCAATAACAATAGCAGACAGCGCAAACTGATAAGAAGTGGCTAAGATATTGGCTCGATCGGTACCCGCGATAAATACCCAGTTATGTTGATTATCAGCACTAAAGACGGACATCTTATACTGACCTTGGTAATAATATTCATGCTTGCCGAAATAGAGCCCACTACCGATCAACTCACTAATGCCAGCAAGGTAACTGATTGATGGTGTACCTAGTCGCTTTGGATCTGGGTGGAAAACCAGCCTTCCGCTAACAGCGTCAACGACAAACACATATCCACTGTCTAATGTCCGCAGAGCACGCAAACTTTGTGTGGCAGATTTTAGGTCAAATTCTATCCAAATTTCGCGGTACTCATCCGGTATATACCTGACGGCAAATACCCATTGATTGGACGCTTTAGGGTAGATAGAGGACACGGTGAATTTTGTAGAGATTTCATCCAGCGGTTGCCAAACGATATCCGAGTGTTGCTCTGAATAAGTCGCTTTGTGCTGTATAGATTGATATTTGGTGTGCTGCTTATTTCTGTAAATGATATCACTGTAAGCTGGGGTATATTTGAGAATACGTTGAGCTGTAGAGACAAAATCCTCCTCGTTAGACGAATCGGCTAAGAGAAACAGTTTACTGGAGGCTGCTTCGAGTTGTGAAGATACTAAGTCGGAAGCGGTTTTTATATTCACAAATGATTGCTGGTAAGCATTGTATTCCGACTGTTTAAGTTGCTGAAAAGCAGCATAGACCATACCTATAACTAATAGAATGATGTACGGCTTTAAGGTTCGAATTACCAACTTGGGTAATGCCATGGATTGCCAACTGATGTTTTAGGGGAACGGACGATGGCCGATAGTTTAAACTGATTTCATATTCACATCAATCAACACAAGTCCAGATTTTTTGTAGGAAAAGTGTTAAAAATTAGCGACATATCACTATGTCGCTAGATTGATCATTAGGCTTTTAAGTGGAAGATGGCTAAAGATGCAGGGGCCACCAAAGCTTGTTTATGATCTATGGTTTGATGGAGCTCGTGTGAGTCGGTATTGCACACCATTACCCACTCTTTGCCATTAGTCTCTGGAAGCGTAAATCGAGCGGGCGCATTGGTTTGGTTGATACAGTAGAACAACTCATCACCATGTTTGCCAATGCCCAGATGCAAGGCGACTGAACTGAGGCGATTCCAATCATCGTGTTCCATGAAACTGCCGTCGATTCTGCGCCAGAAAATACGGTTGTTATTGCGTTTTGCACCACTGAAAGCACGAATAAATGGCACCATATATTGCTGGCGAGCTTTTACCATATCGGCTAACCACGACTTGAAACTCTCTTTGTCTGGGGTTATATGCCAGTTAATCCAGCTTAACTCGTTATCCTGACAATACGCGTTGTTGTTGCCATTTTGAGTATGGGAAAGAACGTCGGCGGTCAGAATATGTGGAATACCAAAAGCAAACAGCAGGCTGGCCATAAAGTTACGCTTCTGCTTTTCACGCTTCTCTATGATCACCGGATTGTCGCTCTTGCCTTCCACACCATAGTTATCCGAACGGTTGTCACCGTGTCCATCACGGTTCTGCTCCCCATTGGCCTCATTGTGCTTGTGCTTGTACGAGACAAGATCCTGCATACAGAAACCGTCATGGTATGTGATGTAATTGACTGTCAGTTTATACGGCCAGTTAGCGGCACTGTAGAGATCTCGTGACCCCATTATTCGAGTGGCAAACTCCTTTAGAAATCCTTGATCACCACGCCAAAAGCTTCGCGTGATATCGCGCAACCGGTCATTACATTCATTCCAACCAAACGGAAAGTTTCCTACCTGATAACCGTTAGGACCAATATCCCAAGGCTCTGCGATCAGTTTTACTTCTTTCAGAATCGGGTCTTGAGCGACGGCTTTAAAGAACGCAGCTTCAGGGCTAAAGTGTTCACCGTTGCGACCGAGTGTGGCGGCTAGATCGAAGCGGAATCCGTCGATTTTATATTCGCTAACCCAATAGCGCAGCGTATCCATGACCAGATTCAAACTTGCCTGATAGGATAAATCGAGTGTATTGCCACAGCCTGTATAGTTGGTGTAGTGATCGCCCTGTTTAAAGTAATATCGCTTGTCTAAAGCTTTTAAGTTAAAGATTGGGCCATCAGCGCCACCTTCGGCGGTGTGGTTATAGACCACATCGAGAATCACTTCGATCCCGTTTCGATGTAATTCACGGATAGCGGTTTTTAGTTCCGTGACAGCATCGTGAGCCGCATATCTAGGGTCTGGCACCATGAATAAGTAAGGGTTATATCCCCAGTAGTTGACCTTATCCATGTTCAACAGGTGTGGCTCGTGCATGCAGGCGGCGACAGGGAGTAGCTGGAGTGTATTGATGTTCTGTTGTTTATAGAAATCAAGCATCGCATCACTGACTAAGCCCAGATAGCGCCCTTTGTGACGCTCTTCGACTTGTGGATGCAGCTTTGATACGCCTTTTACGTGCGTTTCAAATAGGACCATTTCGTCACGAGGTCTGCGTGGGCTCTCCACTCCCTGCCAGTCAAAACTGTCATCGACAACCACACATTTTGCCAGAGCAAAGCTCTGTTCACTGTTGAATGGCACTTGATAAAACAGTGGTTTTTCTAAGCCTTTGGCATAAGGATCTGAAATCAGATGTGGATTACCGTTGCGCTGCACCACATACGCATACTTTTGGCCTTTGCGAATGTGCGGAACAAAGGTGAAGCGTATGCCCGCGTACTCTCCGTCCAAAGGATAGGTGGTGATCTGATCCTTTTCATCAAACAGCGCAAGCTGAATAGATTTCGCATCAGGAGCAAAGATAGAGAAATTACATCCTTCGGTGCTAAGGGTGGCACCTAGAGGATAGGGACGAGAGCACTGCATCATCATGACTTATTAAAATATTTTATTGTTTGATCTTTAGTAAATAGTTTTGCAATGAATTGGTCAAGCGCCTCTGACAAAAATAATAATTGTAATTTTATTTCATAATTATGACGCTCTGGCGTGGTTAAGTGAGCTATCTAACATTTGGCGCGAGATATTTTTGTCAGAAAGTTATTTCTCACCCTAATTTTTGTGATTGAAGCCTAAAAAACATTGTCCGGTATGATTTCTCATCCTTTCTCATCCCCCCTAACTATTTTTCATCTGGATGAGTTGCCATTTCTACTCCCCCGTTAATCTTGCAGCAGTTGAAACAAACGGGGACAAGGCCTCTAGCCTGACTCCCATTTTACCTCTCTTTTATTAACAATCTGTTTCTGCCTTTACAGAGTGAGCCAAGAAGAGAGCCAAAGAATAATAATCCCTAAATGGAGTTAAAAGTTTAATTGCTGCTGCAGTGGCGACGACTTTATCTGCTGGCGCATTCGCAGCCGACGTGGACTTCCATGGTTATGCGCGTGGTGGTGTAGGTCTGAGCGGTGAAGGTTCTCATGTCACTTATGAAAAGAATAAAGTAGGCCGTCTAGGCAATGAAGACGACCTATATGCAGAAATTGGTCTTAACGCTGAGTTGTACAACAAAGACGACGTAACGTTCAACCTAGAAACATTGGTTGCATACGGTCAGGCTGGTAACAATAACTGGGAAGGCAATTCTAACGCTCTGCGTGTTATGAATGTTCAAGCTAAAGGCCTTTTCGAATCAGATAAAGAAGCTGTACTTTGGGCTGGTCAACGTTACTACCAACGTAAAGATATCCATATCACAGACTTCTACTTCCTAGACACGTCTGGTGGTGCTGGTGGCGGTATCGAAAATCTGTCAGTTGGCGGCGGTAAACTATCTGTAGCTGTAATGCATGATGATGGTAGCCAAAAGGTTGATGATGGTTTTGAAAGCGTACTTACTGATGCTGGCTCAAAAGCATTTGCAAACTGTAAAGGTGACAAAGCTTGTGAGCTTGCAATTGAGGGTGATGCTAACAACTACAAAACAGTTGCTAAGACGAAAGATGAAACCGTTTCTGGCTACACATTGGACCTTCGTTACGCAGGTATCAACTTGTGGGAAAATGCTAACCTAGAGCTAGCGGTTGCTTACGATTTTGCTTCTGAAGCGAAGAACCAAAATGTTCAAGCTGATGATGGCGTTCTTTTAACTGCGGTGATTGGTCAAGGTTTATCTAACGGCTTCAACCAGACTGTTCTTCAGTACGGTACTGCATCATACGGTAAGCAAATGGCTACGTACGGTGGCGGTGGTTGGTATGACCGCAAAGGTGGAAACAACGATGCTGATGGTTTCCGTATCATCAACTGGGGTGTAACAGGTCTAGGTGAGTCATGGGAACTAGGTCACGTAGTAATGTACGCTCAAGCATCTGATACTAACGATGGTGATATCACAGCTTACAATGCGGTTGTTCGTCCAGTGTACAAATGGGATGAAAACATGAAAACTGTATTTGAAGCAGGTTACTTCGCTGATGAAACTAAGAAAAGCGGAACAACCACAGACGCATCAGGTTCTAAGTTGACTGTTGCTCAAGCATGGTCTGCAGGCTCTAGCTTCTGGGCTCGTCCTGAAATCCGTGTTTACGGTTCTTACTTCATGGATCATGAAGCAGACAGCTTTGCAAAAGGGACTGACGATTCTGAGTTCAGCGTTGGTATTCAAATGGAAGCTTGGTGGTAAGATAGTTTCCGAGTCCTATAAGTCCTAAGTAATAGCCGGCTTACTTAAGTCGGCTTTTTTCGTTCAGTGGAGAGGTTTAGATGAAGCATTTAGTTCTAGGCTGCGCAATTAGTATGGCCCTGTTAGGCTGTACGGCAACAGAAACGGTTGTATTTGATACTCAAAATGTATCTCAAGTCGCTGAATCTTATTCAGAGATAGAATGGGTTAAAGTTGAGCCAACCAAGCGAATTAACTTCTCAATTGATGAAAAGAACCAGAATTATCAATTTCCTACGGGTATGAGTCCAATAGCGGCTTTCGATATTAATACTCAAGGAAAAGAACTTGAACTCGAAATTATTAGCCATTTCAAAAAGAGTGTTTTCTATCCAAATGCTCTGCTTTTGAATGAAAATAACCAAGTATTAAAAGCATTCAGCACAGAAGATTTCGAGTATAAACATGCCTACGGTTTAGAAGGCGATAGACTGACCACAGAGATCACTATCCAGCCAGTAGGGCAGCAACGCGTTAAGTTACTAATTTACACTACTCCTGAGTTGACCAAAGGAAAGTCGGAAATCCTTCATCCCGTTAAGCTTGATGCGATTGCACGTGGCAACTACCCACCAGACGTTCCAAACCCTATCACTCCTCATGCTCAGCATGGGCTATTGAGTATTGTCGCGAAAGTTGACAGTGCAGTTGTTGTTGAAGAACCATTGACTGTTTCCAGCACGGATACTGCCCAACAGAAGTTCAAAGGCGAGTTAGCTGCTCAAGAGAAACAGAGCACGGCGACTCGCTCGGTTGTTGCTTCAAGTGATGCCTCATTGTCGCTTTCGGTTGAACAGCAGCAGTTTTATCTGACTAGTATCGAAAACGCGGTGAAAGTTGGCATGTTAGACAAAGCACTTGCGCTACTCGAAGAAGCAAAGGCTCTCAATGTTGAAGGTGCTCAGCAAGTCTTTATTAAAGCCGTTAACGATAAATAGATACTGCTTAACTTAATTGCCAATCAGCCCCTCAAGCACTATGTTTGAGGGGCTTTTTGGGATTTTAATGAATATGATACTTAATGTTCGCAATATCAATGGCTTAGTATTTTCTTTCGGTTGTTCATTGATATATGTCCCCAGGGCGAGCGCATGAGTTGAATTAATGTTAAATTTCACAAATCATTAACCGTGAGATGGTTGTGTGAAGGTGCTTTTCTTTTATCCCTGTTTGTTTCTTGACCGCATAAATCTCGACTTACGCTGCTCAACTCTTAGCAAGTTAACAAAGAGAGTGGTTTTCGTTTACAAATTATCTACTCATGCGGTTACCCTGGGTATATACTCGGTAGTATAACTTTGGAAGTAGAAGATGACTAAATTTATCAGAATTATGGTGGGGCTTACTCTTGGATCTATTATATTATTTATAGTAGCGATAATTAATTACCATATGCAGACTCAGTCTGCCGTATATGTTGATGAATTAGGAATAACTAGATTGGAAGACTATCCATCTGCAATATTTGTGGGTGGCAAAGCTTTTGGGTGGTTTGTTGAGCAAGTGCCAGCACAAAACGCAGTTATTGTTAATGTCTTTTCAGAAAGTGGTAATTTTCAAGGACGCTATGAACTATTGCTTTCAGAGTCAAAACATAGCATCTTAACTGTGAGTGATATCATTTTTTTTAATGACGGTATATTTACGCTTTCTGATGGAAGTTTCGTAAATAGCCGACAGATATCAAGATAGTTTTGTTATTAAATAATCCTCGGTCTTTCTTGTACTTCAAATAATAATCCAGTGTCAATAGTATCTATTTTTTCTTGGATTTAAGTACGCAGTGCGATACCTCTGAACATAAAAACAGTAGGTGTGAAGTAAGCGTTCACCAGCAGCGTGTTGACTAAGTGCTTAGGTAAAAACTCTCTTGTTGATCTAAGCGTCAGTAATAATGGGCAGTGGTTCTGATATTTTTACCTAAATCGTTTTTTTATTAGCCACTTAGACTAGAATAGCCTTTCTCTCAAAAATATCAGTCAGGGATGGTGACATGAGTTCAGTAAAGCTTGGAGAATCTTTGGTCCAACCGACCAAAATATTGTGTGTTGGTCGAAACTATCTAGAGCATATCCAAGAGTTGAATAACGCCATTCCAGATCAAATGGTGGTGTTTTCCAAGCCGCCAAGCTCGATAACGACCCAACTACAATCCTTTCACCAAGAACCGCTCCATTACGAAGGTGAAATCTGCTTTCTTGTTTCAGAGGGCAGATTATCGGCTGTTGGTGTAGGTCTTGATCTAACAAAGCGAGAGTTGCAATCGAGACTCAAGTCGAAGGGATTACCGTGGGAACGAGCGAAAGCGTTTGATGGCTCCGCGTTGTTTAGCCGTTTTATTCCTCTTGAAGGACTAAAAATTGAACAGTTAGAAATTGAGCTATTTATAAACTGCGTAAGAGTGCAAAAAGGCTCAGTGACGCAGATGATGTACTCTCCACAAACGATAGTCGATGAGCTCTCTACTTTTACTACGTTGTGCGATGGCGACATTATTATGACCGGTACGCCACAAGGGGTTGGTGAGGTACATCCATCCGATGTATTTTTGGCAAGATTAAAAGAAGCAGACAAAACCTTGATTGAAATAGAGTGGGTTGCGCACTAAAAAGCACGTTACTTTACCCCTAGGACACGGACCAACCTCCAATTGACGACTCAATTGGAGGTTTTTTATGGCCGTTGTATTGTTTCTGTTCGCGGCTCTGTTCGGTTAAAAGAGTTTAAGACATAGAAACAGCACCATACTGACAATGGTCGTCAGCAGTACGTTTTTGGTTTTCCAAGCCAGTACCGCCGCAACGAGAGCACCAATCAGGTAAGGGTTGTCTGCCGATACCCAAAGCTCCTGCTCAGGCATAAATACGATAGGCGCACAAATCGCGGTTAGCACAGAAGGGCTGGAGTAGGCCAGTAGTCGCTGAGCTTGTGGGTTGAGTCTCAGTGGTAAACGAGGCTCCAAGAACAGGTAGCGGCTTAAAAATACCAGTGACGTCATTGCCAAAATAGATAACATAATCATACGATACGTCCTTTAATTGACTCGGCAATATAACCTGCGAGCATACCTGCAATACTGGCTATCATTAGCCCCGATTCGATACCCGACAAACTGCACATAACGGAGGTCGTTAAAGAGACGACCACCGCGACTAAGACGGGGGAGGATTTAATGTTGGGCACAACCAAAGCGATAAAGGTTGCTGCGACGGCAAACTCCAATCCAAGTTCATTCATCGCCGGAATGTAACTGCCAGCGACAATGCCGACCAAGGTGGCGAGGTTCCAACAAAGATAAAAGCTAAGACCGGCACCAAGCGCATACCAGCGATTGAACTGCTTTTCAGACTGTTGACCGCAAATAGCAAACAGTTCATCGGTGAGCAGGAATCCGAGTCCAAGTCGCCACTTGAGTGGTAGCGGGCTGATTTTGCTTCTCATCGATACACTGTAGAGAAAGTGCCTTGAAGTAATAAAAAAGATCGCTAAAAGCATGGTGGTCAAGGTTGCACCTGCCTTAAACATGCCTGTCGCGACTAGCTGTGCAGAACCTGCAAACAAGATAGCGGATAGCGCTTGGCTTTCAACGACAGTCAGCCCGGACTCCAATGCAAAGGAGCCAGCTAGCACGCCCCAGGGGATAACGGCAATACTGAGTGGCACCATGGCGAGCGTACCTTGCCAGAACAATTGGGAGCGACTGATTTGTGTGTCTATATCTATGGTCATGCTACTCATGTTTCTTTCTACGTGTGGTGATAGTGACATTCATTTAGTCACAGTTAAGTTATCGGCGGCTTGTACGTTATTGCTTTCTATTTATTGCCAATAAACTGCTTAGGTGTCACGCCCATGGCCCGTTTAAAGTGACGATGAAAATGGCTTTGATCATGAAACCCCGTTTCTTGCGCTACGTCAGAAATAGTCATTCCTTGGCGAAGCAGTTGTTTTGCCACTCGAAGTCGTGCCTGAATTTGGTATGCATGGGGTGGCAGCCCAAACTCCTTTTGAAAACTACGTGTTAGGTAATAGGGGCTTAGACCAGCTAGCTTAGATAGATCTTCCAAACTGACGTCTGCTTGGGGAAAATCGTCGAGAAATTCCTTAACCATAGCCAGTTGTCTTTGACTTCGGGTTTTGGGCTCCCAATTAACTCTGGTTTTACTATGGCGAGAGACCAACTTGACTAAGGTGCCATAGACCAAGGTTTCTCTGAGCAGCTTATTGTCAGACTGTGCCAGTGTATTGAAAACCAGTCTCAGTTGTTGAGCCAGTTCGGGGTCATAGACTACGGGTTCGGTAAAGTAGGGAGCGGCGAGTCCAGCACACAAGCCTTGGCTGAGTTGTTCAAACTGTTCAGGCAGTGGGTACATAGCCTTATACTCCCAGCCGTCTTCGGTTGCGGTTTGGCCATTATGAACCTCATCTGCATTAACAAGAATAATGCTGTCTTGTGGTGCGATGTGGTTTCCGCCAGTTCGATAGAAGCGTTGTGCGCCTTTTTCAATCACACCTATGGTATAGCCTTCATGGCTATGGCGAGAAAAGTTCTGATTTGTATATTTTGCATCTAGCAGCTCCAAGCCTCCCAGTTCACTGGCAAGTTGGAAATTGGCTGACTCTTTTACACGCTTTGCCATTCGCTTTCCTTGCAAAATACGTTGTTAACAGATCGTTGATTCAGTCTAGCTTATAGCGGTTAGTTATTTTTGTACAAAATTGCTCTAATGTTGTTTTTAATACCTCTGTTTTTTGGTTGTTATTTGTTCTGAATTTTGGCTGTTTGCTTTTGTTTTATGTATGGATTGTGATTGATGTTTGGGATAAAATCCCGCGCTTTGCTGCTGTTGTGAAATTATAAAAATGATTGATATAACTGTCCTACCGCTCTATTTAACCGCGGTAGTCGCTCTGCTGTTGTTGCCGGGGCCGGATATGCTGCTGATTGCTAGCTCAAGCATGAGCTATGGTCGAAAAGTGGGTATTTTTGCCAGTTTAGGTAACGCGACTTCTGGGATCATCTTGACTCTATTGGCGGCGTTGGGCGTTTCGGCCTTGATCGCGATGAGCCCAATTGCACTCAAGGCATTGCACTTACTTGGTGGCGCGTATCTGCTGAAAATGGGCTGGGATTGTTTGCGCGCCAGTGCGGCTGATGCGCCTGAGTTGGAAGGCAGTAGTAAAGTGGCGACAACCTTCTATCAACGAGCTTTGGTGAGTAATTTACTCAACCCTAAAGCACTCGTCTTCTTTGTGATGTTTTTGCCTCAATTTGTGTCTAGTAATATCAGCGCAACCTCTGGTGAACAGATGTTGGCACTTGGATTACTGTTGAATGTGCTTGGCTTACTGTTCAATTTATTATTGGTTGGACTCGTGGGAACTCTGGGCAAGCCATTGTTAGAAAATGAAAAGTTTCGCACTTATCAGCACAAGTTTATGGGGTTGATATTTGTCGTGCTTGCTATTTGGATGCTAAGCTCATTTGCAAGCTAAGTAGTCAGACAGGTCAGCAGTTAGCTGGCCTTTTTTGTGCCAGAAATGTTGTCGAGATGAGGAAGTCATATGAATGTGCAGTTTGTTCTCAATCCGCCTAAAAACATTAAAGACGTGATCTATAGTGGTCTGAAATCTTTTAATATGCGCCATTTACCAGATGAAGATATCCAAACGTTGGCCTGTTATGTCGAAGATGACCAAGGCCATTTTGCTGGAGGATTAACAGGAGAAATCTACACCAATACGATTTTTGTCGAGTTTCTTTGGGTTGATGACCAGCACCGAGATTCAGGAATTGGTTCAATGTTAATGGTACGTGTTGAGTCAGAAGCCAAAGCGTTTGGTGTTACCGACATGTACTTAGATACATACAGTTTTCAGGCTCCAAACTTCTATACCAAATTAGGCTTCAAAGAGATGGGACGCTATAAAGGTTTTCCAACGGTTGGAGTGGATAAGATTTTCTTACAGAAGAAAATCCAATAATACGATTCTAACATTACACTAGCATGGTTCGCCGTTTGGTTTGTTAGTTGAACTTTGCCGCTTATGCACTGAACGTTTGGAATAATCAGCGTGATAAGTTCGAGCAGGTGAATCAATTACTGATTGCTAAACCGGGTACTCATAATGCTGCTTCACTGATGAAGATTGCGCAGAAAACCGGTACGACAAAGCAACTTAATGTCAGTGATGCAGTGGAGAAACAGTTAGAGAATAACTACACAATGTTTACTGGCTTAGGTCTGAGAGGGACGCTAGCTTTGATTGTGGGTGAGCAGGTGATTCCGGGTTATGTGCCTTATCAGCAGCTTGAGCAAGTGCTTAAAGAGCAGCTGTAAACGTCAACGCTGACTAAGGTTTATTAATAATAAAGCCCCACACTGTTGAGTGTGGGGCTTTTTGCTCACTCAGGTAATGGATATCAAAGCAGACTGTGCTGATGCTCTGAGATCAACATTCCCATCGATTCTGATGCTTTATTGAAGACTTGCTCAAACGTGTCCGATTCAGCGAAGGCTTCGATGACTTCATAGTAACATTTGAGTTTAGGTTCTGTACCGGAAGGGCGAACAATCACACGAGCGCCGCATGAGAGGTGGTAGATCAACACGTCACTGGCTGGTAGGTCGATTCGCTGCTCAGTTCCATCAGCAAATCGTTTGGTCTGAGTTTTGAGATCTTGTGTAACGTCCACCTTGCTACCTGCGATCATGGTTGGTGGATTTGCTCTTAGCTTATCACCCACTGGCGGAGATTTTGGATCAAGAGCAATACTACGTTGAGCATTGAGATACATACCATGTTGACGATAAAGTGCTTCCAACTGATCCCAGACTGTCTTGCCCTGACTTTTTAGCTCTGCGGTTAGCTGAGCAAAAGCGACCAGTGCCGACAGACCATCTTTATCCCACACTTTATTGCCCACGGTGTAGCCCAGAGCCTCTTCATAGGCGAACAAAAATGGTTGCTCATTGGTTTGCTTTTGCATAGCGACATTGGTTAGCCATTTAAAGCCTGTCAGAGTCTGGTAGTACTGTGCGCCATGAGCCTGAGCAACTTTATCCAACAGGGTAGACGATACGATAGTATTACCGACCAGAGGTGTCGCGCTGTCTGATTGTGACAGTAGATAATGACCAAACAGCGTTCCGACCTGATCGCCTGTCAGCATCTGGTAGTCACCATCCGGTTTACGTACCGCAACAGCAAATCGGTCAGCGTCTGGGTCATTGGCGCAAGCGAGTTCAGCACCGTGCTCTTTGGCCAGCGCAACCACCATATCCATTGCCCCCGTTTCTTCTGGGTTAGGGAAATTGACGGTAGGGAAAGTGCCGTCTGGATCTCGCTGTGCAGCAACGCTATAAACCTTAGTGAAGCCGGCATCTGCGAGTAGGGTTTCTGCCATATCCGCCCCTACACCATGCATGGCTGTATAGGCAATAGAGATACTCTCGGGTTGGGTATGATTGCCTAGCAGAGGATTGGCATTCATCGTCTTGCGGTAGGTTTGGTAATAGTCATCTTGTAGCCACTCCAACAAACCGTTTTGCTCGGCGTCACTCAATGTCATCATTGGAATTGCACGTGTTGCCGCGAGGTCTATTTGAGCAGCAATGCCCGAATCATGAGGCGGAATTATTTGAGCACCGTTTTGCCAATAGACTTTAAAACCATTGTATTCCGGTGGGTTGTGGCTAGCAGTAACCACGACGGCGGCAGCTGCATTAAAGTGTTTTACGCCAAATGCGACGATAGGAGTCGCGGCGACGTCATGAGTTAACAACACTTTGATACCAAGAGCGGTTAAAGCACTGGCGGTATCATGGGCGAATTGTTTGGAGTCGGTTCGACCATCATAGCCAATCACGACACCACGAGTCTTGGCACTCTCGACTTGTTGGATAAGGTACTGACCAAGTCCACTCGCGGTCTCTTGAATCACCAGTCGGTTCATTCGGTTTGGGCCACAGCCCACTTTGCCACGCAAACCTGCGGTACCAAATTCAAGTCGTTGGCGAAAGCGATCTTCTAGATCAGTTAAAGCCTGCTGGTCGATTAATTGTTGCAGCTCTTCACGAGTTCGTGGATCAGGATCTTTTTCTAACCAACGAGTTACTTGTTCCATCATCTTGCTTTACCTTCTTACTAGCTCAGACCTATTGATAACTTAAGTCTATGTTATGTTCCAATTTACGCTTAACTTTAGTTGATATTGATTATCATTTGCGAGATCGCAATCGCTAAACAGAACGAGATTTTTTCCTTACTCAAATCTGATAGGACTTTCTTGCACATTTCAAAAACGCCAACTAACGTTTATTAACATAAATATAACAACTTGCTAAAAATTACTGGTTATAAGGAATTTTCCAAGTCCAAAGGCTGATTGGTACTTTCTTGTGTATGAAGATACTTCAGCACGAAAGGTGACCAGCATCACGGTTGATGACTCTGGCAAAGGAGAGGTCTTTTGAAAAGTTTACAGGTTTCACTGTGGCGACTGAGTAATGTGTCGTTGGTTGGATTAACGGCGACTGCGCACGCAGAGCAAAGCACTTATAACATGACACAAGGTGTCACGGATATTAGTGGTCAGGTCTATGACCTGCATATGCTGATATTCTACATCTGCTGCGCGATTGCTGTTGTCGTATTTGGTGTGATGTTCTACTCCATGTATCACCACCGCAAGTCTAAGGGTGCCGTTGCCGCCCATTTTCACGAAAGCACCAAAGTTGAAGTTATCTGGACGGTGATTCCTATCGTTATCCTTGTGCTTATGGCGATACCCGCGACCAAAACCTTGGTTGCTATGGAAGATACGTCTCAGTCCGATCTCACCATCAAGATAACCGGCTCCCAATGGAAGTGGCACTACAGCTATTTTGATCAGGATGTTGAGTTCTTTAGTCTGCTCGCGACCAGTCAGAAGGCAATAGATGGTATCGAAGAGAAAGGCGCGAATTATCTGCTTGAAGTGGACAATCCGCTTGTTTTGCCGATCAATCGTAAAGTTCGTTTTCTGATGACATCCGATGATGTGATTCACTCGTGGTGGGTACCGGACTTTGCCGTTAAAAAAGATACGATTCCTGGTTTTATTAATGAAGCATGGACACGGATTGATAAGCCAGGGGTTTATCGAGGTCAGTGTGCCGAACTGTGTGGTCGGGCGCACGGATTTATGCCAATCGTCGTTCATGCGATGGAGGAACAAGAGTACGACGCATGGCTGATTGCCAAGAAAGCGGAAATCGCTCAGGCCAAGCAAGAAGCGGCGGCTTCTCTGACGGCTTCCCTGTCTCTTGAAGAGTTAATGACCCTAGGCGAGAAAATCTACTTAGATCGATGCGCTGTGTGTCACCAAGCAAATGGTGCGGGGATCCCTGGCGCATTTCCTGCCATTACCGCAAGTAAAGTGGCAACAGGGGATGTGACTGGACACATAGATATTGTGACTAATGGTCGTGCGGGCACCGCGATGCAGGCTTTTGCTAATCAATTGACTGACAAGGAAATTGCCGCCGTGGTGACTTATCAACGTAATGGCTTGGGCAACAGTGTCGGAGACTTGGTTCAGGCAGCGGATGTCAACCAATTCAAGGCGTCTAAGGAGGGACAATGAAAACGTCCAAACCTGATTCTATCGTAGAAGATAAATCCAAATCAGCGCCTGTTGCAGACGCCGATATCAGTCGAGCTAACAGCACGATTGCGATTGATGAACATGAGCATCATGAGGCTCCGAAAGGGATTACTCGTT
The DNA here is from genome assembly GCF_050113735.1 of Vibrio sp. TRT 2004. Lineage (NCBI taxonomy): Bacteria > Pseudomonadati > Pseudomonadota > Gammaproteobacteria > Vibrionales > Vibrionaceae > Vibrio > Vibrio sp. TRT 2004. The sequence goes on from NZ_JBNJOH010000015.1 coordinate 66,701, forward strand.
GGCTCTACTCAACCAATCATAAGGATATAGGGACACTTTATCTCTGGTTCAGCTTTATTATGTTCCTGACTGGTGGGGCGATGGCGATGATCATTCGCGCCGAGCTATTCCAGCCTGGCTTGCAATTGGTTGAGCCACAGTTTTTTAACCAGATGACTACGGTTCATGGTCTGGTGATGGTATTTGGTGCAGTAATGCCAGCATTTACCGGACTGGCAAACTGGATGATCCCAATGATGATTGGCGCTCCGGATATGGCACTGCCACGAATGAACAATCTTAGTTTTTGGATCTTACCTTTTGCCTTCCTGATCCTACTCGCGTCACTGTTCACCGAAGGAGGCGGTCCGGACTTCGGCTGGACCTTCTATGCGCCGCTGTCGACCACTTATGGCCCAGACAGTACTGCGTTGTTTGTGTTCTCGGTCCATATCATGGGCATCAGTTCGATCATGGGGGCGATTAACGTCATCGTAACCATAGTGAATATGCGCGCTCCGGGTATGACCTGGTTTAAAATGCCAATGTTCGTTTGGACCTGGTTAATCACTGCATTCCTGCTTATCGCGGTGATGCCGGTGCTGGCTGGAGCCGTGACCATGGTGTTAACCGATAAATATTTCGGCACCTCATTCTTTGATGCCGCGGGTGGTGGTGACCCGGTCATGTTCCAGCATATTTTCTGGTTCTTCGGCCACCCTGAAGTGTACATCATGATCCTGCCGTCCTTCGGTATCATCTCAGCGATTATTCCTGCCTTTAGTGGAAAGAAACTGTTTGGCTACCACTCGATGGTTTACGCGACCTGTAGTATTGCCCTGCTGTCATTCCTTGTCTGGGCGCACCATATGTTCACTACCGGTATGCCAGTTTTTGCTGAACTGTTCTTCATGTATTGCACCATGCTGATAGCGGTGCCAACTGGCGTTAAGGTGTTTAACTGGGTGGCGACAATGTGGCGCGGCGCAATGACCTTTGAGACGCCGATGTTGTTTGCGATCGCCTTTATCATTCTCTTTACTATTGGTGGTTTCTCTGGATTGATGTTGGCGATTGTTCCCGCAGACTTCCAGTATCACGATACCTACTTTGTAGTGGCGCACTTCCATTATGTTTTGGTCTCTGGCGCGGTGTTCTCCATTATGGCAGCAGCCTACTACTGGTTACCGAAATGGACAGGGCATATGTATGACCAAAAACTGAGCTTGTGGCACTTCTGGTGTTCGGTAATTTCAGTCAATGTGTTGTTCTTCCCTATGCACTTTCTTGGTTTGGCGGGCATGCCACGACGAATACCCGACTATGCGATTCAGTTTGCCGATGTGAATCAGATCGTTTCCATTGGTGGATTTGCCTTTGGCCTGTCGCAACTGATCTTCCTCTGGCTGGTGATTAAGTGCATCAAAGGCGGCGAGAAAGTTTCTGAGAAACCATGGGAACGTGCTGAAGGGCTAGAGTGGACGGTGCCAAGTCCTGCGCCACATCACACCTTTTCTGAGCCACCAAAAATCGACTGAGGAAAGCTCATGGACGGACAAGCCAAATCAAACCGAAGATTAGTGATCAAGCTTTGTGCAGCCGTTGTTGCAATGTTTGGTTTTGGTTTTGCGCTGGTCCCCCTTTATGACGTGATGTGTGATGTGTTAGGAATCAATGGAAAAACCAACAGTGAGTCTGCGCTACAACCACAAGGTATGGTTCCTGACACATCACGTCTCATTCGGGTCGAATTTATGGCCCACAATAATCAGGGTATTCCCTGGTCGTTTGTTCCCGAGCAGGCGTTTATGGAAGTGCATCCGGGGCAAGTTATTCAGACTGCCTATCATGCAAAGAATCTTTCGCCAAAAGATATAGTTGGCCAGGCGGTCCCATCGGTATCGCCTGGATTAGGGGCAACCTATTTCAATAAAATTGAGTGTTTCTGTTTTAACCAGCAGCCGTTACAGGCAAATGCCCAAGCTGAGATGCCACTGATTTTTTATATTGAACCGGATATTCCCGACACCATCCATACCCTGACTTTGTCCTATACCCTTTATGACATTAGTGAAAAAGTAGCGACAACAGAGTTAGCCAAGGTCTCATCAAATGCGGTGGATGAGACAGTGCAAGGAGCGACACAATGAGTTCTAAACATCAACCCTACTATGTTCCAGCGCAAAGCAGTTGGCCTATTGTTGGCGCAGTCTCTCTCTTTCTTATTGCCGTCGGTGCCGGTTTGACGGTACAAAACATGGCGGAGGGGGGAGATGGCAGTGTATTTGGCAAGCTAATCCTGTTAGCGGGTTTTCTGTTCTTACTTTACATGTTTGCTGGCTGGTTTAGCAACGTTATCACGGAATCAATGAGTGGTCAGTATTCTGCTCAGCTATCACGTTCATTCAGACAGGGGATGAGTTGGTTTATCTTCTCTGAAATCATGTTCTTTGGTGCGTTTTTTGGCGCGCTCTTTTATGCGCGAATGATTTCAGTCCCTTGGCTGGGGGGAGCGGGCAATAATGCCATGACTCACGAAGTGATTTGGCCTGCCTTTGAAGCCTTATGGCCGTTGACCACGACTCCAGACGGGACAACGACAACGGCAATGTCGTGGCAGGGTATCCCATTAATCAATACCATATTGCTGCTCACATCGTCAGTGACTTTGCACATGGCACATATCAGTCTGGAGCAGAACAAACGTATGGCGCTGATTGTGTGGCTGGAAATTACCATTGTTCTGGCTGGCTTCTTCCTCTACTACCAAGGCGTTGAGTATGCTCACGCCTATCAGGATCTCGGGTTGACTTTGCAGTCCGGTGTTTATGGTAACACCTTTTTCCTACTGACCGGCTTCCATGGCATGCACGTATTGCTCGGCACCCTATTCTTAATTGTATTGCTGGCAAGGGTGGCGAAGGATCACTTTACGCCAAAGGAACATTTTGCCTTTCAGGCTGGCAGTTGGTACTGGCATTTCGTCGATGTGGTATGGCTGTGTCTATTTGTGTTTGTTTACGTTCTTTAACACTTGATAGTGCGCCCGTTAGTAGGGGCGCACATTGGGTTCGATAAAACCGCTTAAGAGGGCGGCAATGAGTAAGACAACTGCAAGTGCGGATAGGAAGACGCGCCGGCCAAGGTAGAAACTCATGGGCTTGTCATCTTCAGGGGGTTCGTTGGAGTCTTCATTTGAATCAGGCCCTTTGACCATCTCAAACATCGCTCGACCGAGGTTGATTAAGATGAAAAGTAGCAGCAATACCAATACCAGTTTGAAGATGAATACCATGAGACGGTCCTTTGTTTCTCACATAAGAATTGGGCGAATTATTGTTGTTTGTGTATTAACTGTGGTTGCCTTTTCGATATTGGTCAACTTGGGCTTGTGGCAATTATCTCGGGCAGAAGAAAAAAGCGAAATAGAGCAACAGGTTAATCAGAGAGAACAATTTCCGGCGATTTCACTGGAGCAATTGAGTGACCAAATGGTAGTAAATCCAGTCGGGATCAGAGTCCATTTCAACGCTCAGCCAATCAAAGGAAAGTACTTGTTACTGGATAACCAGAATTTTGAGGGAAAAGTGGGGTATCTGGCATTGCAGCTGACACGGAGTGAAGGTGGCAAGATGGTTTTAGTTGAGAGAGGGTTTGTCGCTGCCCCCGCGTTTCGCAGCGCCCTCCCTGACGTGAACTGGCTGGAGCACCCTCAAGCATTGAATGGACGTTTGTATCGTAAGTCAGCGAACCCACTGAGTCATGACTTGCTGCTTGAATCAGGCTCTGTCAGTCGTATTCAAAACCTTAACTTTGAGCAGTTAGAGCAGCATTGGCAGGTGAGTATTGAACCCTATGTGATTCAGCCGATGAGTGATAGCTGGCCTTATGCGCAACCTTGGCAACCTGTGTCGATGAACTCAGAGAAACATCGAGGTTACGCGGTACAGTGGTTTGCTATGGCAGCGGCGTTAGCTGTTCTCAGCGGTCTGCTACTGCTGCGTACCATCAGAAAAGGAGCAACACATGATTAATCCAGTTTATCGGGGAAGAATTATTTTCATTGGTTTAGTTGTGATGTTCGCTTTACCTGCGATTATCGCTAAAACCGTGCTCTCACAGCATTGGTATCAATCTGGAGTGACCAACAAAGGTGAGTTGATTGAGCCCGTCGCGACACTGGCGTCGCTAGGTATCGCCAATCCTTACCAACAGAGTCAATGGCAACTTGGTTATGTGATTCCCCCTGAGTGTGATGAGTTTTGTCAGCAGCAGGTCTATCTGCTGGGACAGAGCCATTTAGCACTAGGTAAGTATCAGCAGCGTGTTCAGCCTGTATTGTTGGTGACTGGGCAGAGTGCCGCTATTGAGGTGGAAAAGGGTAAGTACGCGCAACTAATGGTGAATCAGGACTTTGAGCAGATCGTTCACCCATTTGAATACGTGATTGTTGATCCACTCGGGCAACTGGTGATGCGTTATCCACGTGTGGAATCACAATCTGAATTGGTGTCCCAGAGTAAGGGGCTGCTCGCCGATTTACGTAAATTACTTAAGTTATCTCGTGTAGGCTAACCGCAAGGAGTGCGGATATGAAGTTAATACACTTAGTTAGATTCAGCTTAATCCTGACCTTTATTGTCGTCATGCTAGGTGCGTATACACGTCTTGCTGACGCGGGACTGGGCTGCCCCGACTGGCCCGGTTGTTATGGACATCTGACCGTGCCCAACGAACAACATGAAATCGCCCTTGCACAGTCACTCTACCCCTCACTGACTGTTGAAGCGGATAAAGCCTGGCTTGAAATGATCCATCGCTACTTCGCGGGCACACTAGGGCTAGTTGTATTTACCATTAGCGTTATCGCAATGAAGAGTCGTCAGCTACCGTATCTGCTCGCTTCGTCGATATCCGTCGTGGTGATATTTCAGGCCCTACTGGGTATGTGGACTGTCACAATGAAACTGATGCCGATTGTGGTGATGGGCCATCTGCTTGGCGGATTTACGTTGTTTAGCTTGTTGGCCATTACTCACTGGAAACTTCAGGCTAACGATCGGAATCGCTTACCCTCTCAGGCGAGTAACGACAACGGCTTGAGACTCTTAGCCGGTGCGACCTTGCTGGTGGTCATCGGTCAGATTGCTCTGGGTGGCTGGACATCGTCTAACTATGCTGCGTTGATGTGTACCACATTGCCGATTTGTCAGGGAGATTGGGTCGCTTATCTCGACTTCCCGCGAGCATTTGAGTTGATTCAGCCTAAACAAGAAAGTTATGAATTCGGAACGCTGGATTATGGTGCTCGAATGACGATTCATGTCACCCATCGCTTTGGCGCTCTGTTGGTTACCTTAATGGTTACGGCTCTGGCCTATCGCTTATGGGCAACCCAAGTAACCGATTTTCGTAAGGTCTCCATCTCATTATTGATTATGTTAGTGGTGCAAATTGCACTAGGAATTGGCAACGTTGTGCTGAGCTTACCTCTCGTGGTTGCCGTCGCACATAACCTTGGTGCGGCAATGTTGCTGATCATTGTATTACGGACTAACTATCTGCTTTGGCAATCTGAATCGCTCACTTCACCTAGTGCACGCCTGTACCGTAAGGAGAATGCTCATGAGTAAATCTATTTCTGCTAGTTATATTGCGAGCAGAGCACAATGGCGAAACTACCTCACTTTAACTAAACCGAAAGTGGTCGCGTTGATGCTGCTAACTGCTCTAGTTGGTATGTGTCTTGCCGTCCCGGGAGCGTTACCGATTAAAGAAAGTATACTTGGCCTATTGGGTATTGGTTTGATGGCAGGTTCGGCGGCAGCATTCAATCATCTTATTGATCAGCGAATTGATGCGGTTATGGCTCGTACCTACAAAAGACCATTACCATCGGGTCAGATGAAATCACATCACGTATTCAGTTTTGCTATGGTGATTGGGCTGGTTGGTTTCGTTATCCTATACTGGGGCGTCAATGGTTTAACGGCCGGGCTAACGTTTGCTAGCCTTTTGGGTTATGCAGTGGTGTACACCATGTATCTCAAGCGAGCGACGCCGCAAAATATTGTCATCGCTGGCATTGCTGGTGCTATGCCTCCGTTGCTGGGATGGGCAGCGGTCACAGGAGAAATGCATGCCAATGGTTGGTTACTAGTGATGATCATCTTTATCTGGACGCCACCACATTTCTGGGCTCTGGCGATTCACCGTAAAGAGGACTATGCCAAAGCAGATATTCCAATGTTGCCGGTGACGCATGGCGTGGAATATACCAAAACCTCGATTCTTCTCTATACGATATTGCTAGCGATAGTCTGTTTATTACCCGCTTTGGTGGGAATGAGCGGCAGTCTTTATTGGATAGGTTCAACCATACTGAGTCTCGGCTTCATCGGTCATGCATGGAAGTTGAAATTCAATCCACACGAAAAATCGGCAATCGAGACATTTAAGTTTTCCATTTATCATTTAATGCTCCTGTTTTTGGTGCTTCTGCTCGATCATTACTGGGTTGGCTAACGTGTGTCATTGGAACGCTGGACTCACTTGGTGAGTTCAGTGTTTCGCTTCTAACTCCTATTGTTCATCTGCTCTCGCACCCTCTACCTCAACCTTTATTATTGTCGTAAAAATTAATTTACACTCTGTGTAAAATGTAAAAATGACAAAAATATTGCCTTTTATTTAAAATAGTGGTTGCAACCTTGGTTTTTGATAGATAAGTTACAGGGAACAGGAACAAGAAAAGCTGAACGTTTTTTCACCGCCCAATTTTGGTGTAGCGTTCAACCAAGAGAAATAGGAAGAAGTAAGCAATGTTTCAGACAGATGATGTACGAATTAATAAAGTAAAAGAGTTATTACCGCCAGTTGCGGTTTTAGAGAAGTTTCCAGCGACTGAATCAGCTTCTTCGACCACGTTTCGCTCGCGTGAAGCCATCTCGAATATTCTAAAAGGCGAAGATGATCGCCTGCTGGTTATTATCGGTCCATGTTCAATTCACGATCCTGACGCAGCAATCGAATATGGCAAACGACTCAAAGTTCTTCGTGATGAACTGGGAGATCGTCTAGAAGTGGTGATGCGTGTTTACTTTGAAAAACCACGTACAACCGTTGGCTGGAAAGGCCTGATTAACGATCCGTACCTAAATGATACCTTTAAAATCAATGATGGTCTGCGTATGGGTCGTAAGCTACTGCTTGATCTTACGGATATGGGCATGCCTACGGCGAGTGAGTTCCTTGATATGATTTCACCGCAATACGTGGCTGACTTAATCAGTTGGGGTGCGATTGGGGCACGTACCACTGAGTCTCAAGTTCACCGTGAGTTGGCTTCGGGTATCTCATGTCCGGTAGGCTTTAAAAATGGTACAGACGGTAACATTAAGATCGCTTCTGATGCGATTCGTTCAGCAAGTGCATCACACCACTTCCTATCTGTAACTAAGTATGGTCATTCAGCGATCATTGAAACAGCAGGCAACCCTGATTGTCATATCATCCTTCGTGGTGGTAAAGAACCGAACTACAGTGCTGAACACGTGAGCGCAATTAAGCAAGAGCTAGCGCAGTCTGGCCTGCCTCAAAAAGTGATGATTGATTTCAGTCACGCAAACAGCTCTAAGCAGTACCAGCGTCAGATGGTCGTGGCAGAAGATGTCGCTAACCAGATTGCTGGTGGTGAAGAGGCGATCTTTGGCGTCATGATCGAGTCGCATCTGGTTGAAGGTCGTCAAGATTTGGTGGAAGGTGAAGAGTTAACCTACGGCCAGTCTATTACCGATGCTTGTATTGGTTGGGAAGATACTGAAAAAGTGCTTCGTCAATTGGCGGATGCGGTCGCAGAGCGCCGTAACAGCAAGTAGCCATCACTGTATAGAGAGAAAAAGCTCCCGAGGGAGCTTTTTTTGTTTGTTGGCTAATCGTTGCCCGCCAACGTCTGGCTTTAGCTCTAATGACTATCGGCCCATATAGGCTACAATCACCTTATCTTCACCTAAGGTTCTTGAAAATACGTAAGCGTTGTCATTCATAATTTGTAGGTGTTTGCCCGCGCCAATGGCAGGATGTTTTTGACGGAACTGACCGAGACTCTGCCAGTGAGAAAGCAGTTGTTTTCTTTCACTATCCAATTTCCACACCATGTCAGAGCGAGTGCCTTGATGAAAATCATCCGCATAAGGCCCAAGCTCACGGCCCACTTCATCACCATAATAGATCTGTACCGCTCCTGGGCTTAGCAGGAGAGCATTGGCCGCATTGCGCTGCATGTCGAACGATTTGAAGCGGTTAAAGAACAGCTCGGTATCGTGAGAAGACATATAACTTACAGGGGTGAAGTCTGGCGTTGACTGAATCGAGTCTGCGTAGTTTTGGTAAACCTCCTGCATTTGAGAGAAACATGCTGCACCTTTATCAAGTTTTTTCTGCATATCGAAGTTAATCAAAGCATCAAAGCCTTGGTCAGCATAAGGTGAGCGATAGGCCGAATGACCCCATACTTCGCCCATCATCCAAAATGGCAGACCTTGCTGGCCATTCTGTTCTCTCCATGTGGATAAACCGTCACTCGCAGCTTGTTTGAGCTTGAGCCATACGTCACCCTCTACGTGTTTGACCGTGTCGACCCGAAAGCCATCGATTCCAAAGCGCTTCACCCAGTCAGATTGCCACTCTACCAAGTAGTCAGAGACGGTGTAGTTGTCTCTATTCACCACACGTGTATCAGGATTGTTGAGCAACCACTGAGGCGGGCGAACAAACTTGGAAGACTCGGTGCGAAAATCGGGTAAACCCGCTAGATTCATTGTGGTGTCGCTACTTCCGGGTTGAGAGTAACCAGGCAGCCCTGCTCGTATCCAATCAGGGCCCCACCAATTAATCCACTGATCGCTTTGATAATCGATATGATTGTTGTAGCTGTGCCAATTTTGCTCGGGTTGCGGTTTCCACTCTGCCCAACTATCTGGTAGTGCATCGCTGCGGGTAACCTGCAAGTTGTCGAACTGCATGTCTGCCAGAGTGGCGTAACCTGAGTGGTTGACGACCGCATCCAGAAGAACCTTGATGCCGCGTTTATGTGCTTCAGAAACCAGAGTGCGCAGATCCTCTTCACTGCCGAAGTTTTGATCTATTTTGGTGAAGTCGCGAGTCCAGTAGCCATGGTAAGCATAGAAGGGAAAACTACCGCTCTCTCCGCCACCGACAAAACCATGCACTTGTTCAACAATTGGCGACAGCCAAATAGCGTCTGTACCTAAGCTCTTGATGTAGTCTAGCTTGCTAATTACCCCCTTGAGGTCACCACCATGGAAAGTGCCCACTTCTTGTTGTTGGTCTTTTTGACGTTGGTAGCTGTGATCATTGTCGGTGTCGCCATTGTTAAAGCGGTCGACCATAACAAAGTAGATATTGGCATTGTGGTAGCTAAATTGAGGTGTGTTCTCGGGAGACACGACAGGCTCTAAGAGGACTAAACCGCCACTGCTCTTAGCGGGTTTTAGAGTGACGGTGTTGCTGGATACTGTCACCATTTTCCCGCTTAATGCATCTCTTAGCTGGGTACCTTCTGCAAACGTGTCACCAAGGTTAATGGTGACCTCTTTTCCGGAATACTGACGGCACTGAACATCAGGGATCGGTCGATTAAATGTTTTGTCACTTTTTGTCGCCTGTCGAGCGACAGTCAAGGTATTGAGTTCAGGATCTAAGCTAAAGGCATAGTCGCCACTAAAACGAATATTTAGGGGAAGAATGGTGTCCTTTCCGCAGCTTAGAGACAGTGGGCGACGAAATTTCACTTTTTGATTCTCTGGCGCTTTGCATGTTCCTTCTATGCCGGAAATCGTGAGCTGGTAGCTCTCCTTGTTTAAAGATAAAACGACCGGTTCAGAAGCCGAAAGTGGGACATCTCGACTGGTTGTCGTGGTCGACAACGTAAGCGTAGGGCTGGCGAATACAGGAAAACTGCACAGTACAGCAAGCATAATAGTGTTGGGCACAAATGGGCGTTTCACGTTACATCCTTGAGGTCATCGTATTGGTGGCTAAATACTCTAACCTAGCAAGTTGTGGCCAACATCATTCCCATCATCTACGCCCTAAATTCCGAGAGTGGTCACATTATCTTTTACTAGAGGAGGACATTAGTGAGTCATTCTTATTGGGACGCATGTTGGTAAATGGGAGCATGTATTCTCATTTTTGAAACTTTTATCAATTATTTGCATGAAAAATTACTATCAATCGCCCCGACAGCCTAAATAATGTGCAATACGTTATAATTAGCAATATTACTGTTTATAAATGACTCAAATAATCGCTGGAATAAGCTGCGATTTTTGCTATTTTAATCCGATAAATAAAATGATACCAAGTGTTTCCATCCCCTTGATATTTCATGAGGGAGATGTAGTGAGGAACCGTTTATGGACGTGGATGTTTTGCGCCAAGCTGCTGTGATTAAAGAAATTTCTGGTGATGTAGTTATTGTTTCTCCGGATGGGAAAGCACGTAAAGCCGAAGTCGGTGACACGGTTGCAAAAAATGAGATAGTGATTACGGCGAATCAGTCGACTATTGTGATGGAGTCGCCAACGGCCGCATATCATCTCGATTCAAATGCCATCGCTATTGAGCCCGATGTGGGTGAATGGGGGGCGGTTCCTATTGCCGGCGAAGTCAATTTTGAGCTGGCTAACCTTGGTGACGGTGCGTTCGATGAAGCGGAACTAGCCGCCATTCAAGAAGCTATTTTAGCCGGCGCGGACCCTACAGAATTACTTGAAGCGACTGCCGCTGGCGGCGGAGCAGGTTCTGCAAACGCAGGTTTTGTGACCATTGATTATAATGGTGCAGAAGTGCTAGCAAGCACCTTCTTCGAAACCTCTGCTTTTGCGTCCAATAACCTTGATGAAACCGATGAAGAGGATAGACCATTAGTCTTTGCTGCTGGCGGGGAAAGCGTAAGCGAATCTTTGGTTGAAGGATCTTTATCTCAAGGTACTTACCCACAAACGATCACAAGCTCAGCTACGATTTTGGCTGGCGACTTACCGCTTGATCCCACTTCGTTTATTCCCAACGCTATTTCGCTAGCATCTCTTTTAAGTGAGTTGAATAGCGATATCACTTCTAATGGGCAGCCCGTTACGTTCAGCTACAACGCCAGTGAAAATGCGATTGTTGGCGTTTTAGGTGGCGAAGAAGTACTCCGCATTGATATCGATACCAGCAATCTTGGTAAAGACGTTGTTCTTGAACTTACCACCACGATTTCTCAGCCAATTGACCATGTTCCTTCTGTTGCTGGCGGTCAGGTTGCTTTCGATAATGATCAGATTGTCGTGTCTTTCGAAATTGAAGGTAAAGATAGTGGCGGCAACTCGATTCGAACGCCAATTGATGCTCAGGTCACCATCGGGGATGGTGCCAATGCTGAATTTACTGCGATTGATAGCGCCAATGTTTTTGAAGCGGGTCTGAATGATGGATCGGGTGTTGGGGCAACGAATACGGAATTTGAAGGGACGCTTAATGGTGCCTTAGGGAGCGACAAGGTAACTGAACTGCAGATTGATGTTGATGCATTTAATGCGGCGCAGCAGGATTCAGCGATCACCTCGCAAGGTCAAACTATTATTCTGGAAGCCGTTGATGGCCAGCCGGGTGTTTATTCAGGTTATATCTTACTTGAAGGTGTGCGAGTTGATGTACTTAAGATCACTATCGGTGATGTGACCAACAGTGACACTTCATTTAGCGCGGATTACAAAGTAGAGCTTCTGGATGAACTTGATCAGGGGCAGCAGGGCATGGATTCGATCGCTATTCCGCTACCCGTATTCGCGATTGATGCAGATAACGACCAGTCACAACGCTCTCAACTAGTGATTAACGTTGGCGACGATGTTCAGGTCGTTGTCGACGGTAGTTTGACTGTCACAGAACCAGATTTTGGCGCCACTGAAACCAGCAATGAAATTGATGTGATTACTGAGGCCGGGGCGGATAATGGCCAAGTAACGTCGTTTACCTTTGATGGTAAAGAGTACACGCTCGAAGAGGGCAAAACCGAATATGCCGTTACTGACGGTACGGTCAAGATCACCGCAGATGGTCAGTTATCATTTATTGCAAACAGCAATCTTAATCACAAAACCAGCGATACGATTACTCACACCATCGTTGTTACCGTCACCGATAAAGACGGCGACACGCTGACCAGCACCGTGGGTCTTGCGATTGCAGACGGCAAAAATCCAGTCATCGACAGCATTACATCAGTAGACGTATTTGAAGCTGGCCTGAGCGATGGCTCTGGTGTTGGTGACACTGATATCACAGCGACGGGTACGATTGACTTTACCACAGGCAGTGACAAAGTCGTCGCGATGGGCATTGATGTTAAGGCGTTTAATGATTCCTCAACGCTGACATCAGGTGGTAAGGATGTGGTGCTTGAAGAAGTATCAGCGGGCGTTTATCGCGGTTATATCACTGCCGGTGATGGTAGCAAAACCGAAGTACTGACGATTAACCTCGACCAAAACAATCTTGGTGAGTACAGCGTCACATTACATCAAGAAGTGGATCACGCGACTCAAGGACAAGACACCCTTGCGGTCAGCATTCCAGTCTATGCTGTCGACAGTGATAACGACCATTCCACCAATAGCAACCTAGTGATCAATATTGGTGATGACCTACAAGTGGTCACTAACGGCAGTTTAAGCGTCACCGAACCG